>JBAZZY010000005.1 GCA_041658565.1 Actinomycetota bacterium
GCCCGCCGGTCCGTTCCGACACCGGGATCGACCACGGCAAGATGCACCGCCGACGGCATGTACGGAACCGCCTGCGCCAGCACCGCGGCGCCCGCGGAGATGTCCTGCGGCGGAATCCCGTGAGAGATGTCGAGCACCTCAACCTCAGGCGCGAAACGCTTTATTACGCCGCGGCAGACGCCGACGAACTCGTCCTCCAGGCCGTAGTCCGACAGAAACGTCAGAAACCGGAAGGCAAGGCTCATCTTTCCACCTCCTCGGGCGCACACCGGCACACGGCCCTACAGGCCCGATGCTAGCGGACCCGGCACGGCCGGTGCGGTGCACGCGGAGTGTGGAGATAGACCGGCGCGCGGCGCCGGGGGGATCAGCCCTTCTGGCGACGCTGCCAGCGCGTCTTCTTCAGCAGCTTCTTGTGCTTATGCTTGCGCATCTTCTTGCGTCGCTTCTTTACGATCGAACCCATCAAGTCTCCTGTGCGTGAGACCGGGAAGTCTACCGGGAAACCGCGCTAGTCGGAAATGAAGATCTCCCGCAGGTCCACCGGGGTGGTGTGATAGTCGGATGACACGCGCAAAGTTCCCAACCGAAGGGCCTTAGCGCCCTCCGAGACGGCGGAGACCATGTGCAAGCCCTCGGCGGTGTATTCCAGGATGCCCAACCCGATGCAATTGCCCTTGCCGTCCTCCATACCGACCAGCAGGCCTTCGAGCATTGCGGGGTCGAGTTCGGGCGGAATCGCCGGCACGAACACGCCGGCCTTGACCTTCCACCGCTGAAGCGGCGGTTCGAAAACCCCCTCAAGGCGCTTGCGGCGTCGCTCGGACCGCTGCTCAACCCCGGAAGGAACCACTTGCGGATGCACTGGAAGGGACTCAACCTCCGGCGGAAGCGCTCGACGGATGGCGCCGAGGATCGGCTCAAGTTCCTCACCGCGCTGAAACCCAACGACCCAATCCGGACCCAGCGCCTCGACCTTGTACATCTTCAGCACCTGACCGACGGTCCCGCCGATGAAGCCCGTGGTGTCAACCACGATCAGATGCGCGCCGGTCGCGCGCGCTTGTTCGGCGAGCTTCATCGACCCAACGACCATCGGCAACAGGTGCCCCTGCGGCGAAGTCGAGCCCACGAAGTACAGCGCGTCGGCGCGCGCCAGGCGATCCGGCTCCAGATCCTCGTCGGTCGACAAGTACTTCAGCCCGATGGTAGCCGGCGGCCCGACGGTGGTTTGCCCTACGTCGGCGTCGATGTAGGCAACCGTCTTCCCCAAGCGCACTGCGACCGCCGCGCACATGCGGCAGAAACTCGTCTTGCCCGAATCCAACCCCCCGAGCGCGACGACCATCCCCCCGCGCTCGACGATCCGAGCAAGCAGCCTGTCGTACTGATCCATGCAATCCGCCCCACGTCGTAACGGCCCCACAGCAGAGGCGGTAGCGAGATACCGTGCGTCAACCTCGGCGGATCAGTCGGCCGAGTTCACGTAGCTCGAATCCAGGTACCGTTCAAGATCGTCTTCACGAACGCGATAAGCCTTGCCGATCTGGACCGCACGAATGCTGCCCGCCCGAATCAGCCGGTACACGGTCATCTTAGAAACGCGCATACGCTCAGCGGCCTCCGAAGCAGTAAGAAATCGGGGGCCGCTGGACGAGGACTCACTCGCCAACCGAGCTCCTTCCGCTGAGACCCCTAGGATACACCTGTACACGTCTGGTGATAAATGAGTCTTCTGTTTCAGCCGTTTCTTCCAGCCCCTGCGATCCGGCCGACGAGGTACTCCTGAAGCGGAGCGTACGCACGGGGCGGAAGGTTGTCGTCGAGCGGAACGGCACAACCGATCAGCCCGTCTTCCCAGGCAACGGCGATCGCAGGGTCGTTGACGTCGGTTAGACACGCAGTGTCGAACCCGCGCGTCGCGGCGGCCCCGGCGAAGCCGTGGTCCGCCAGAACGAGGTCGGGAACCTCCGGCGAATCCAGCAGGGCATCCATCGGCCAACTCTCGTGGGTATGCACCAAATCGACGCCGCCAAGCAGCACCGCGACGCCGTCGAAGTAGCGGAACCACCAGCGGTTCGAGCGTCCGTCGGGCGGCCGCAAGTCGACATCCTCCATCGGCGTGAGCAGTCGGGCCCCCTTGTCGCTCAGGGCGCGCGCCAGTGCTTGATAAAGGGGCAACAGGCCCGAAGGGTGGCCCGTAACGATAAGCAAGCGTTCCCCCGCCGCTGCGGCGTCCCCCAGCCGATCTCCCAGTGCCTCGAGTCCCGCGAGCGTTCGGTCGGGGTCGATAACGCCGGGCCCATCACGCTCCTCCAGCGATTCCGAACAGCCGCACAACGCAGCAACTGCGCGCATGATGCCGGCCGCGTCACGCCCGCGCGCGCCGACACCCAAGAACTTGTCCGGGTCGCCGTCGGCCAGAGCCTCGGCGTTGTATACGCAGTGCCCGCGCAAGGTTCCGGTGTCGCCGGAGATGCGTGATGCCAACAGGTGCGCGCGCAGCCTGGTTCGAAGTTCGGGGGTCATATGAGCAGCGAGTCTATCGAGCGTTCGCCGACGGCGCCGGTGTAGCATCGGACGCATGTGGTTCCTAAAGTCCGCCGGCGAACGCCGCATTGAGACCGCGACCTGGGGCCTCCTGCTGATCTGGGCCGGCATCGTCATCACGGCGGACCTCTCCACGGGAATCCCCGCGACGGTAGCCGGGGGAATCCTGCTGCTGTCCGCAATCGCACAGAAGGCCGCCGGGCACAGCGCCGGACTGATCTTGTGGGCGGGTGGTCTCGGCTTCTTACTGTCGGGGGTCAACGACCTGCTCGGCCGCGACCGCAACGTCCCGATCTTCGCCGGCGCGCTCGTCGTGGTCGGCGTGCTGCTACTTGCGCGCGCCCTTGCCGGCGGCCGCAAGAACTCATGGCAAGGGAACTCTCGCACCCCGCGCGGACCCGACCGGTTCTAGGTCCTGCCTGCGCACTACTCGCCAAGCGCCTTCTTTGCGCTCGCCTCTAACAGTGTTCCGCGTCCGAGCACCGCTCCAACACGCTCAATGCCTGCGGTCATCCGCCAATGCCGGCCGGTCGCTCGCCAATCGGCCACGGCGTAGTAGCGCGCATCTCCTTTGCCGACCGTGAACATACGTTGGATCGCGAATCCCTCCATCTCAAGCAGCGTGCGCAATGAGCCGGCATCCCACGCGAAGACATGAAACGGCGGGAAAAGGCTGCACGAGAACTTGGTCCGGCCGTAGCGCCCACGCAACCTGTGAACAATGTTGTAGGCGGCATACAGCAACCCACGGGCATTGGGCACAGCGATGCGCAGAATTCCTCCAGGGGCCAGCAACCGGCGCGACTCCTTGATAAGGGAGCGCGGATCGGGCAAATGCTCGAGGACGTGGATAAGCGTGATGACGTCAAAGCTGCCATCAGGGAATTGCGCTTCTTCCAGAAACCCTTCCCACACAGGCACACCAAAAACCGCGGACGCGTGGTTTGCGGCAGCCGCACTTGGCTCGACGCCCTGAACCTGCCACCCGACGTCGCGTGCAGCAGCCAAGAAGAATCCGGTCCCACATCCAACATCGAGCAACCGGCCCGGCCGGCCCAGCAATTCGAGAAGCTCCCGACTCCGGTAGGCAGCGACCTCATTCGAGGCTGCCTCGTGGACGTCTTCGTCTGGACGCGCCCCCCCCGCGTAGTACGCGTCGGTGTGCAACTCCCCGGTCTGCTCAGGCTTGGGACGCGGATCGGCGAAGTACACGCCACATGCTCTGCAGCGGTAAAACGTGTAGGGCTTCGGCGTCGCCTTGAGGTCAACCGACGATTCACGGCAGATGGGACAGATCATCCCTCGATCCTAGCCAGAGCCGATCCCGAAGAAGGGGAAGATGCGCGCGGCGGTTTCGTCGGCGGAGCGGCGCGCGCGCTCGGCCGCCTCTTCACGTCGACCGGCCGGCAGCACAACCCTCGGATCGTCGAAGCGCGTCGGCAATACCTGCGCCCCTTTGGACCGTGCGAGATCCACCCATTCGGCGGGGATCATCTCGGGCACGGACCCACCGACGATCTCGGCGAGGTAGATCGTCCACGCGCGCGGAACGACTTCGTAGATCTGGTATCCGCCGCCGCCGACGGCCACCCAGCGCCCGCCGCACACATCGTGAGCCAGGCGGTGAAACGCTTCCGCGAGGTAGCGGTACGAACGCGTGGTGAGGGCGAGGTCGGCCAGGGGGTCGGTCGCGTGCGTGTCGCACCCGAGTTGCGTGACGAGCACTTCCGGACGGAACGCTTCCAGCAGCGGCGGCACGACGCGCTCGAAAGCGGCGCGATAGGGATCGTCCGAAGTAAAGGGAGGGAGCGGGACGTTGACCTTCGTTCCTTCCGCGTCGCCGCGTCCCATCTCACCCACGAACCCAGTGCCCGGAAATAGATACTCACCGGTCTCGTGCAGTGAGATCGTCAGAACCCGCGGGTCCCCGAAGAACGCAGCCTGAACCCCATCGCCGTGGTGGACGTCCACGTCTACGTAGGCAACGCGCGACGCGCCGTTGTCCAGGAGCCACCGGATTGCGATCGCGGGATCGTTGTAAACGCAGAATCCCCACGCATGATCGGCCATCGCGTGGTGAAGTCCCCCGGCGGGATTGAACGCGTGCTCGGCCGATCCGCTCCACACAGCCTCTGCCGCCACGATCGATCCGCCCGCAATCAGCGCGCTCGCGTCGTGCATGTGCGCGAACGCGGGGTTATCCGACACCCCGATCCCCCACCCGTAGTCCGCGTAAGGCGACGGATCCAAGGTCGAGATCGACTCAACGGCATCGACGTATTCAGGAAGGTGAACTGTGAGAAGTTCGGCGCGCGCGGCCGCGCGCGGCCGGACAATCGTCACGTTGGGCAGATCGAGCAGCCCGCACGCGCGCGACAGCTCGACGGCGAGCTTCACGCGAATCGGTTTCAGGGGATGCTTCATCCCGAAGTCGTACGCGAGGTAATCATCGTCCCAGACGACGGCGACGCGCTCGCTCAATCGATCCCTTGAGCCTTCTGCACGCGCCCGGAGTAGTCGACGGACACCGACTTCCACTCGGTGAACTCGTCGAGCGCCACCGGCCCCGCTTCGCGGTGACCGTTGCCCGTGGACTTCATGCCGCCGAACGGAAGTTGGACTTCCGCTCCAATGGTGGGTGCATTGATGTAGACGATCCCGAACTCCAGCCCCTCGATAGCCTTGAAAGTGTTGGTGATGTCGCGGGTGTAGATCGAACACGACAAGCCGTACTGCGTGGAATTCGCCACCGAGATCGCTTCGTCGAGGGACCCGATCTCGATCAAACCGGTTACCGGACCAAAGATCTCTTCCTGCGCGATGCGCATGTCTGGAGTCATCCCATCGAACACCGTCGGTGCAATGAAGTTCCCCTTGGCGAACTCACCGTCTTCGAGCGGGTAGCCGCCCGTCAGCACTCGCGCACCCTCACCGCGTCCGATGTCGATGTACTCGAGAATGCGCGCTTTCTGCTTGTCGTTGATGACGGCAGCAAGATCGGTGGCGGGGTCCGTTCCGGCGCCGACCTTCATGCCGCCGACGCGCGCCAGAAGACGCTCCCGGTACTCATCTATCACAGAACCGTGAACCGCGATTCGGCTCGTCGCCGTACACCGTTGACCGCTCGTCGCGAAGGCACCCCACGCGCCGGCCTCAACGGCGACGTCGAGGTCCGCGTCGGGCATTACGATCAAGATGTTCTTCGAACCGAGTTCGAGCGACACCCGCTTCATCTGTCCGGCCGCCTTGACGCTGATCTGCCGACCGACATCGAGCGATCCGGTGAACGAGATGCAGCGGGCATCGGCGTGATCGACCAGAGCCGCCCCCGCCTCCTCGCCGATGCCGGGAACGAAGTTCAACACTCCGGCCGGGAGTCCTGCTTCCTCGAACATGCGCACCAAGTGCATCGCGAGCAGCGGCGTGTCCTCCGCCGGCTTGAAGACAACCGTGCACCCCGAAACCAGCGCGGGGAACAGCTTCCACGTCGGGATCGCGATCGGGAAGTTCCACGGCGTGATGAGCGCCGCGACGCCGATCGGATGCCGCACGGTCATCGAGAACTTGTCGGGCAGTTCGCTCTTGGTCGTAACTCCGAACATCCGCCGGCCTTCTCCGGCCATGTAGATAGCGAAGTCGATGCCTTCCTGCACGTCGGCGCGACACTCCCTGAGTGTCTTTCCCATCTCGCGCGCCATCAGTTGGGACAGTTCCTCTTTGCGCTGCTCGAGCATCAAGCCGACGCGCAGAACGTAATCGGCACGTTTAGGGGCAGGCGTGCGCATCCAAGATCCAAAGGCCGCATTCGCGGCCCCTACGGCGGCATCGATGTCGGCAGCATCACCGCGCGCGAACTCCGCTAAAACGTCGTCACGATTCGCAGGATTGCGGACCTCGAAGACTTCGCCGGAATGGCCTGGAACCCACTTCCCTCCGACATAGATGGACCGATGCTGTTCAACCATCGCCCTCACCTTCCGTCGCGCCGGTTGCCGGAACCTCATCGTAGCCGCGCGCGCGCACCCGAGGGGGTCCGATTCGCTTGAACATGCGGATCACGTCGATACCGCCCTCCGGGAACATCACTCCGTCGCGTTCCACGCCCTCGCGCACATACCCAAGCGACTCGTAGAGCCGCAGCGCGCGCTCGTTGTAGGGGAAGACCCCCAAGGTCATCCGGAGAACCCCATGTTCGACTCCCCAGACCTCGGCCGCGGTGATCAGCGCGCGCCCGGCACCCAGCCCCCGCGCGGCTCGCCCAACGATGATTCCAAACTCCGCGGCGTGACGGTTGGCCGCGCGCGAGCCGCGCGCACACGAAAGAGTCCCGATCACCTTGCCGTCGATTTCCGCAGCCAGCGTCGTCCCACGGTCACCCCACCCGAGGCGATTGCGTCGCCACTCACGCCGGTCCCAGAACTCCCCCTCGGTAACCGACAACGTCCGCGGCCGCTCATGCATCGCTTCCCACGTGATCGCCAGGCAGGCGCGCGCGTCTCTCCAGCGGGCTACGCGCACAACCCCATTCCGGCCGTCTCGGGCGCGGAAGGGGAAAGAACGAGTCACCGGACTAGGAATGGCCCTCGGCGAGTTCGCGGGAGCGATCGGTCGCCGCCCGCACCGCGTCCAGGAACGCCGAACGAACTCCGGCGCGCTCCAGCACCCGCATCGCGGCCACCGTCGTCCCGCCGGGAGACGTGACTTCCTCGCGCAGCTCCACGGGATGACGCCCAGTCTCTCGCAGCATTCGCGCGGCACCGACGAGGGTCTGCACGGTCAGCTCAGTGGCGACCTCGCGCGGCAGGCCTACGCCGACCGCCGCCTCGATCAGGGACTCCGCCAAGAAGAAGAGGTAAGCGGGACCGGTCCCTGAAACGCCGGTGACGGCGTCCAGGTAGCGCTCGGGCAGGTGGACGATGCGGCACACTGCCGACAAGATGGCGTCGGCGCGCGCCATGTGCTCGGGCGTAGCATGACTACCGGCAGCGATCGCGGCGGCCCCTTCCCGCACGATTGCCGCCATGTTCGGCATCGCGCGCACGACGGGAACGTCCTTGCCGAAACGACGCTCGATCATCTCGATAGGGATCCCCGCCGCAATCGAGATGACCAACTGATTCCCGCGCACGAACCCGGACATCTCTTCCAGCAAGGCTTCCATGTCCTGCGGCTTGATCGCGAGAACGATCGTCTCAGCATCCTCGGCGGCATGCGCGATATCGGCGGTGACGTCCACGCCGAGAGTCCGCGCGAGCAATGCGCGCCGCTCCTCGTGGATTTCCGCAACGATGATGTCCGACGGCACCCAGTCGGCATGCAGGAGTCCGCCCGCAAGCGCCTCTCCCATCTTGCCGCCGCCGATGATCGCAAGCCTGTGCATTGGTCGCCTCCACTGCCGCGCTTGCGAGAATGCTACCCGAGACGAACCCCCGTCAGGGCGCTCGAGTCATCCGCGCAGCATCGCCTCGGCAAAAAAGCGCACGTTTGCCGGACGTTCGGCGATCCGACGCATCAAGTACGGGTACCACTCGCTGCCGAACGGCACATACACCCGAACGCGGAAGCCTCGGGCCACCAGATCCCTCTGCAACTCCCGGCGCACGCCGTAGAGCATCTGGAACTCGAACGAATCCCGCGCGCGCCCGGCGCGCGCCGCCGCACGTGCCGCATGCTCGATCAGCCGCTCGTCGTGAGTGGCGATCATCGCGTAAGCCTGTGAGGCCATCAACCGAGTCGCGAGTTGGGCAAACGCACAGTCGACGTCCCGGCGACGCGTAAGCGCGATCGCATGGGGCTCGCGGTACGCGCCCTTGCACAGCCGCACGGGCACGGGAATCGCGCTCACGCGTTCGAGGTCCGCCGGCGTTCTCCGGAGGTGAGCCTGCAACGCAACTCCGACACTGCCCGGGAATTCACCGGCTGCGCGAACACATCCGTCTATCGTGCGGTCGGTGTATCGATGGTCTTCCATGTCCAGAGTGAGAGAAGTCCCAGCGACGGCGGCGCGCGCGGCGATCGAGACGGCGTTGGAGATCGCCGTCTCCGTATCCAAATCCAGCCCGAGTTGCGTCAACTTAATGCTCACGTTCGCGCGCAGGCCCGCATCCACGATCCGCTCGATCGCCGCGATGTAGACCTCGCGCGCGGCGTCCGCCTGCGAGACGTCAACGATGTTTTCTCCGAGGAAATCCAGCGAGACGTCGACGCCGGCCTCGTTCAGCGAGCGGGCGGCGACTTCTGCATCGTCAACGCTTTCTCCGGCCACAAAGCGCAAGGCGACCCGGCGTCCCAGGCCTCCGGTGACCGCGCGGCGAACGACCCGGCGATTCGCAACGGCCAGCACCAGGGAGCGCAACACGGCCTGATTCTAGGGGGCCATGCCTCGCTGCGAAGGCAAGGCAAAGGGTCCGAGGTGTCCTACCGGCTCGGTCCGCTCGGCGCGAACGCCTCGCTTTCCTTCGCCCTCAGACTCCCCGGACCCTTAGCGCCCCGACCGACTTTCCCGGCTTTTCAGAGGGCTCCTCCCGGTGTCGGCGCCGTTCGGTCACTCGGCTCGTACCTCGCCTCGCGTCTACCGCCGCACGATCGGTCCGGACAAGTCCTTCCCGTCTGCCTGCGGATCCGCGTGGGCTCGGCTCGTCGCCTCGGCCCGTCCGTCGCGTTTCCGGTCGGTTCCCCCTTCCGGCCGTTCCCGGCCGCTCGGGGCATGCAAAAGATATCACGCCAATTCAGTCAATCAAGACGGGGAAAACCCCTGGTCGCGATGCATTTCCGCAGGTCAGCGGGTGCGCATAGGGCGAAACCCAGTTTGCGAATCTTTGCAAGCACTATGCGCGGTGGATATTGGCTTCCGCATCGCGGGTCGCGCGCCATCTAAGGTCCGCCTCGAGGTAGCTCGCAAAACCGATGGAAACGGCGGCGTCGAACAACCCATCGGCTTCGACCAGAACCGAGCCCACGATGCGGTCCATCTCGTCCTCGTCGAGTCCGGCAATCGCGCGCCTGCCTACCAGGTACACGTCACCGGCTTCGTCGAGCGCGAACGAAACGGCGTAGGCGCGCGTGTTCCGTCGAAGCAGCAACTCGTAGAAGCGCTCCTGGTTCTCCTGAGGCCTCCGCATGAAGAACGCCTCGACCTCAACGCATTGCCCCGTAAGCGAAATCGCGATTGGGATCGACGACTTGTGCTCGCCGGCCAACTCAGCAATCCAGTGGGTATCGTCCACGCGCCGGTGCTGGATCCCCGAAGCGTCAAAGAAGCATTGCACTACCTCGGCGGCCGACATCACACCTCTAGCGCCGCGCGCGCCTGGGCGTAGCCGTCGCGATCAACGCTCATGACTACGTGCGCCACGTACTCCCCATCCTTGAAGGAGCGCTCGGGAAGGCGGGCGTCTTCCTCAAACCCTGCCGACTTGTACACGGCAAGGGCGCGATCGTTCCCGTCGAGCATCCACAACTCGACCCTGCGCAGATCAAGTTCCTCGAAGGCGAACCCAAGCAATGTCACAAGTGCGTCCAGCCCGTACCCTCGGCCGCGCGCCGACTCCTCGCCGACGAACACGTATAGCGACGCCATCCGATCCCGCGGACGGATGTTGTTCAACCCAATGCGCCCGACGGCCTTGCCCTCGATGGTGATGACGAACGGATAACCCTCCGCGCAGGCGCGCTCTTCAGATGCGCGGATGTCCTCCAGGCTAAACGGACTGGTGTAGTCCATCCAGCGAAAGACCTCCGGGTCGTTCTGCCAGCGCTGAATATCGGCGTAGTCCCGCGGCTCCACGCGCCGCAGAACAACCCATTTACCCGTGAACATGCTCAAAGTGTAGCGGGAAGGACGTATCGCCGGTTTCAGGAAACGGCGAAATCGTGGAAGGCCTCGGCGAACCCGCAGCCCACCTCGGCCCCAATCCTGGCGTTCCAGTCTTCGACACGACGGCGCCAGCCCTTTACCGACGCGAACTGGCCGGCGTGCGCGGCGAGCGCGGCAACCTTTGACTCGAAAGTCGCGGTGATGTCGACGAAGCGGTCGGGCGCGCCGGTTCCCATCAGCCAGACCTCCCTTGGACGATGAGGGTCAAGCCCTGCGGCACGCAGCGCCGGGAGAGCGTGCCACTCGCGCGCGGCCACAACCCCGTCGCACGTCGCGAATCCCGCTGCGCGATGATCCGGATGAGGCTCGTAGGGGCGCCACGGATCGTGCCCAACGACGACGTCGGGTCGGAACTCCCGAATCGCGCGCGCGACCACCTCGGTTGCCGCCGCCCTATGCGCGACCAACTCCCCGTCGGGGAAACCCGCGAAGACCGGCGCCTCAGCCCCGATCACAGCGGCTGCGGCGACGGCCTCATCGATCCGACTCCTTGCGACATCCCCGAGATCGGCGTCTGGATCTTGTGTCCCCATCCGGCCGTCGGTGAGCAGCAGGAACCGGACCGCGGCGCCCGCGCGCGCCCACCGGGCGGCCGTTCCTCCGGCAAACAGCTCGGGATCATCAGGATGTGCCCCAACGATGAGCGCGCGCCGAACCTCCGCGCTCCCGGCGTCCGCGACCGTCACGACGACACGAGGTCGTCGCGGTGTTCGGCCGAACGCGCGGAGCTTCGTTCTCCCGTGAGATCCTCATAGACCTCGAGCAGTCCCGCCGCGGCGCACCGCCAGTCGAACCGGCGCGCGAACCGCGTCGCGGCATCACCCATCGCCCCCGCGCGCGCCGGGTCGGACAGGATGTCGGCAAGCGCGCGCGCGAACGCGGCCGGATCAGCTCCCGGCACAAGCAGCCCAGTCGCGCCGTGCCTCACGGTCGTGCGGAGTCCGCCGACGTCTGTTGCTACGACCGGAGTTCCGCACGCCGCCGCTTCGAGCGCCACCAAGCCGAAGGACTCGCTTCGCGACGGCACGATGACGACATCCGCAGCTCGGTAGTAGTCGGCCAGCTCGGCATGCGGCACGGGAGCGCGAAGCATGAGGCGATCAGCGGCTCCACAAGACCCGGCGAGCGCGCGCATCCCCTCGGGACCGATCCCCGTGGCGCCGGAGGGGCCGCCGATCATGACCAAGACGGGATCGAGTTCGGGGTCGGCGGCGACGACCTCAGCGAGCGCGCGCACTGCAATGTCGGGGGACTTCAAGGGCTGCAAACGCCCTACGAACAACACCACCGGTCGCCGATCGTCCAGTCCCAACCGGCGGCGTGCAGCCGATCGCGAACCAGGTTTGAACACATCGGTATCGACCCCCGGAGGGACCACGCGCACTCGATCAGGACGGGCTCCGTGGGCGATGAGGTCGGCGGCCTCGTCCGCGGTCGGTGCCAGAAGACAGTCGGCAGTCTGAACAATTCGATCCTCAGCCGCGATGCGCGCGGCCGGCTCGGGAGTGTCACCCGAACCGAGGTTCTGGTTCTTCACCCGCCCAATCGTGTGGAATGAGTGCACGAGCGGTCGCTCCCACCGCTCGGCCGCGAGTCGCCCGACGCGCCCGGATAGCCAGTAATTGCTGTGCACGATGTCGTAGACAGGCCCCTCGGTACCAAGACGCGTCGCTTCGGTCGCATCGAAGTTCAGCAGGGAGTACAAGAACTCCGACAAGTGGTTCCCCAGGTCTTGCTTGGGTACCGGAGACGGCGGCCCCGCCGCGAGGTGGATGACCCGAACCCCCGGCTCGACCTCACGAACCCGCTCGGAGTTTCCCGACCAGCGACTGAACGCGTCGACGGACACACCCATCTCGGCAAGACGATGCGCAACCGCGCGCACGTAGACGTTCATCCCCCCGGAGTCGCCGGTCCCGGGCTGGTCCAGCGGACACGTATGCACCGAGAGAAGCGCTACGCGAGCGACGGCGCGATCTCCCCCGCTCTCAGTCCGGCGCTCCGTCCGCGACCGCATCACGTTCGCCGCGCCCGCAACCGCCGGACCGACGCATCGATAGCCCCAAAGCGGTACTTGTACGGCTCGGATCCCCTCAGGAAATCGAAGGTATGGCATCCTTCTTCTGCCGCAAGACGCATTGTCTCCGCCATCAGCACCATGCCCGGAGCAAGTTCGCGGTGACGGTGGTCGTACGCCGAGTTGTAGACACTCCAAGTGCCCCGCGCGCTGAAGGAGAACACCGCGGCAAGCGGAACACCGGCCGATTCGAGCCATGCAAGCCGCAGCCACCCGTGTCGCAGAAACGCCGAAGCGATACGTGTGAAAAGGCTCGCCGCGCCTTCGTGCATGAAATGCCCCTTCGGACCGTCCGACGCGCGGTGCATCCGGAAGAAAGCTTCGAGATCGTCGTCCAGCGTTGCGACGTCGGACAGCCGAATCGCGTACTCGTGCTCCCGCGCAAGCCGCCGCTCCTTGCGTCGGATCTCATGGCGAAGTTTGCTGTTCAACCCCGCGAGATACGCTTCGAAGTCGCCGAGCAGTCCCACTCGGGGCGCGACATCCATCGGTTCTTCCTGCACCTCGAGCCCTGCGGCCTTAGCCGCGCGCGCGAGCGCCTCTACCCACCCGGAGTCGGCGTCGAGCCCGGCGAAGTCGGCTTCGGTCCACCCGGGAATCGTCGCCATGGCCTCGAACGCACACTCGGCCACCACGTCGCGGAGTTCCGGGCGCGAGATCGGACCAAGGTAGTCGGTAACTTCGGGATCGAGGAAGAAGCGCAAAACGCCATCGGGGCCGACGCTCACAGGTGCAAGCCCCACCAGATCCGTACCGTCGCTAACCTCGATCAGCGCCGGGCGCGCGCTTGGATCGGACGCCGGGATCCACGCCCGGGCAAACTGGGGATGGTGGAACAGCGTCGAGGACGGATCGGACTCCCACAGCAACGCCCACGCCCCCGCGACATCCGTCAGGGATTCGAGGCCGAAACGCACGACGGAGTCCATGGACCCCGAAGGGTAGCATCGGCTGGGGGGCGATTTCCCACCTCGAAAAGAGGCGACAGGGGTCCGGCAATCGCTTGTGCCAAGATTTCCTACTTAGACCGTAGGTGATAGAGTGCTCGCCGCACCCACGGGGCTCGCCCAACGGCACGCCTCGTCCCACGCCGGACAGAGGGTTCGACCATGCCCATTTCGATTGTGGAAGCGATGGCCGAGGCCGGCAATGCAGCGACCCTGAAGGCGCGTCACTCGCAGAACTTTGGGCGCTATCTCACAAGCACCGCACTCGCCGGTGCGTTTGTTGGAATCGCGGTTGTTCTTCTGCTGAGCGTGAAGGCCCCTCTCGTCGCGGCTGGATCGCCGTTCAGCGCCTTGGTCGGGGCGGCTGTGTTTGGCATCGCTCTCACGCTCGTGGTGTTCGCCGGTGCGGATCTATTCACCGGGAACAACATGTACATGATCCAAGGGCTCTGCACCCGGGCCGTGAAAGCCCGCGAGTTGGCCGGGGTTTGGGTCGCGTCACTCATAGGCAACCTCGTGGGCTCGGTCGCGTTCGCAGCGCTCGTTCACGCAGCGGGCACACTCGCAGCCGGCGCGACCGCCGGCAAACCGGCGCCGGGCATTGCACTCGTTCACAAACTCATCGAGGCCAAGAACGCGGCGACCGGCGGGCAGCTCTTCTGGCGCGCCGCACTATGCAACATGCTCGTATGTCTCGGCCTGTGGATGGCCATGCGGACCAAGAGCGATGGGGCAAAGCTGGCCGTCCTGTGGTGGGCGCTGCTGGCCTTTATCGCTGCGGGCTTCGAGCACTCGGTGGCGAACATGACCCTGTTCTCGCTCGGAATCTTCCAGGGATCCGCAACTGTGGGAGAAATGGCCCGCAATCTCGCGTGGACGGTACCGGGGAACATCGTCGGCGGCGTCATAGTCGGCATCGCGTACGCATACCTATCGGGAGCGCGGTATCCGAACGAGTTCAACAAGCCCCCGGAAACCCTTTCACTACCTCGGCAGTAAAGGAGGACCCACCCTCCGTCCCGTCAATCCCCGAGGGATTGCGCACACCCGCCTAACGCAAGGACCCACCCTCCGTCCCGTCAATCCCCGAGGGATTGCGCACACCCGCCTAACGCAAAGAGCCCGGCAAGCCGGGCTCTTTGAGAATGACGGGTCTTACTCGGCCGGAGCGACTTCCGTGACGACCGGAACAACCGGCGCGGCTTCCTGAGTCGACGCGGTCTCCACACTCGAGTTCGCGACAGGCTTCGGCTTGGACGCGGCCTTCGGCTTGACTGCTGCCTTGGGCGCGGAAGCTGCCTTCGGCTTGGCTGCCTTCGGCTTGGCTGCCTTCGGCTTGGCTGCCTTCGGCTTGGCTGCCTTCGGCTTGATGACTGTGCCCTGCGCCAACTTAGCCAAGTCGACGTAAGCCTTGGTCAGACGCGTCGTCGCCAAGTCGGAGATCTTCTTGGCCTCGTCGACCAGTTCCGTGGCCAGCAACGGCACCGAAGCGCCGAGCGACTGGATCTGCTTGGGGATCTGGCGAAGGTCGATGACGACGTTCGGCTTGAGCGGACTCGACAGCGTGATTACACGCTGCGGCAGCTCGCGAGCTTTCGTCAGAGCAGCAGTTCCGGCACCGACGGCTGTTGCGATGGCCTTCTTTGCAGTACTCATCGTGTACCCCCTCTCAGGGATTCAGGTTTGACGGCGGGAGGACGAAGGGGAGCCAGCCGGGTGAGGGCTGCGAGAGCCTGCGGTCTCCGTCCCCCCGCCAGTTTCATACGCTTGTACTCACTTGTTTCACCGGGACCGTAGTCTCGGAGACACTGGAAGACGTGTTCACGGCCTTCTTACGCCCCTTCGCGGCGGCCACGCTCGTGACGCGTCCACCGTCTTCCAGTTCGTTCTCGTGACGAAAACTTTGATAAATCTCAACGAGGACCTGCTTCTGCTTATCGGAGAGGGTCGCGTCGCGAAGCAGCGCGGTCACCGGATCTAAGTCCTGGCCCTCGCGCTCTTCCAGGATTCCCGCCTTGACGTAGAGCGTCTCTGCCGAGATGCGCAAAGCCTTGGCGATCGCCTGGAGGATCTCCGCCGACGGGTGGCGCAACCCCCGCTCGATCTGCGAGAGGTACGGGTTGGAGATCCCGGCCATCTGCGACATCTTCCGCAACGACAGCCGCGCAGTGCGCCGCTGATCGCGGATGAAGTTGCCGAGTTCCCCTACCTTGCTCAACGCCACTTGTCCGTCCTTGTGATCGTTGCAGACTGATACGGAGGCTAGCAGGAGCGCGCACCGAGTGCAAGCCCGCAGCTAGCGTTTCTTTTAACACCAGTTAGCGAATACCCGACCCGGACAACCGCCCCCGGACGCGAGCCCGCCCAACGGGATGGCCGCCCCCGAGAACCGGCCCGGTTCCATGCTCGAAAAGCGCTTCGGTCTGGGATTGGTCGATGAGTCCGAGAGCGTTCAGCACGTACAGCAGGGCCGGGCCGCGCGGGCGAGCCGCTCCGTCTCGGGCTTTGAGAGCAATTCCGATGCCCGGCCCGGCGACGCAGGTCAAACCCTCAGCCCCCGACTTCACGAGTAACGCCGGAACCGCAGTCATCACGTCGGTGTCCACACGCCGGGTTCCGCCGATGAGAAACGGGTGTGCGCGCATCGCTGCGGCCTCCGGTCCCCCATCGAGGCGCAAGAAGGCGCGCGCCAGCACCGCCAATTCCGCCACCACCGTCGGAGCACCGCAACCATCGACGAGTTCGCGCGGACGGGTCCCGAAGAGCTCGGCGACCAGCTCCCGCACCGCCTGCTGGACGGGGTGATCCGGCTCGAGATACCGCTCCGGCGACCAGCCGGCCGCAATCGAAGCAGCGAGCATCGCCGCGTGCTTTCCGGAGCAGTTGTGGTAAATGGCGGCGCGCGCCGAAACCGCCAGCGCCGCTGCGGGATCAACCGGGACGTCGGGCGGACAGGCGAGCGCCGCCTCAGGCAATCCTGCGGCCGTGAGGATCGCACGCACCGCAGCAACATGCGCCGGCTCTCCACCGTGAGACGCACACGCGATAGCGAGCGCGGAATCGTCGACCGGCACCCATCCGCTTCGGATCGACGCGCGCGCCTGGATCGGCTTGGCCGACGACCGAAACGCTGCGGGACACGAAGGGTCCCCCGCCGACGCGACCACATTCCCCGCACCGTCCACAACGACAACATCCAGCAGATGCACGCTCTCGCACACGCCCGATCGCACGACTTCAACAACAAGCGGGTCTGCGCTCATCGCCCCATCTCCAGGCGCGCGGCCAGAACCTCGGGCAGGCCGGCCGCGCAGATCTTGCGCTGTGCGCTCTGGACGTCATAAGCCACCCGGCGCAGAGTCACGCGACACTGGGACACGTCGAGAACCATATAGGCCGCTCTCGCATCCCCGTCGCGCGGCTGTCCGACACTGCCGGGGTTGCACATCCACCGCGAAGAGGCCGGCAAGTCGATCGACTCGCCCTCGATCGGCACGAGGTGGTGGATCCCGGAAAGATCCCGCATGAACACCGCCGGCACGTGGGTGTGACCGAAGAGGCACTTCGCGAAGTCGGCGGCGCCGAAACTCCGCGCCGCGTCCGAAGGGCGAACCACGTACTCGGCGACCGGATCCACCACTGATCCGTGCACCAGCAAGACATCATCGTGCAGGCGTCGGACCGGAAGGTCCCGCAAGAAGGCGCGCGAATCCGGCGACAGATTCTCGGCGGTCCACCGAGTGGCCGCAGCAGCCACAGGGTTAAACCAAGATAGATCGAATCCACCGGCGGCAGCCAGGTCGTGGTTGCCCGCCAACATCACCAGCGGCGATACGCTCCGAACCAGACCCAGCGTAGCCTCGGGATCGGCCCCGTATCCAACGATGTCGCCGAGCACCACCGTTAGATCGGCCTCTTCGCTCCGCGAACCGACCAACACCGCCTCGAGAGCCTCGAGGTTGGAATGAATGTCCGACAACACGACCACTCGCACTGCGGTCATGCTAGCCGAGGCGTCTACCCAATCCCGGCGACCGTAGCCGCGCGATCGAGCGGCCACGCGTCCATCCGCTCCGCGCACAACGCGGCGAACTCGTGCGCCAACTCAGGGTCGAATTGCGTTCCCGCCACGCGTACGATCTCGGAGACCGCCTCCTCAACCGAAAGCGCGCGCCGATAGGGCCTGTCCGACGTCATCGCGTCGAAGGAATCGACGACGGTGAATATCCGCGCAGCGAGGGGGATGTCCTCGCCGTCGAGTCCTCGCGGGTACCCGGCGCCGTCCCACCTCTCGTGGTGACACTCAACGATAGGAATCGCCCGGCGCAGGAACCGAATCGGAGCGAGAATCTGCCCCCCGAGCAGCGGGTGCGTCTGCATGACCTCCCACTCCTCGCGCGTCAGCGGTGTCGGCTTCGTGAGGATGTGCTCGGGTATCCCAACCTTGCCGATGTCGTGAAGGAGGAAGCCGAACTTGAACACCTTGTCGTCGGCCAGCACGGTGTCGACACGCTCGGCCAGAGCGACGGCGTAGTCATGCGCGCGGTTGAGATGGTGGAAGGTGTGCACGTCGCGCGCCTCGACGATGAAGGCCATCGCCTGGATCGTCGCGATGTAGGACTCCTCGATCTCGGCGACGGCATGCTCCAGCTCCCGGGTGCGCGCGCGCTCCTTGCGATGAATCCGGCTGAGATC
This sequence comes from Actinomycetota bacterium, assembly GCA_041658565.1. Lineage (NCBI taxonomy): Bacteria > Bacillati > Actinomycetota > Actinomycetota bacterium. The sequence continues at coordinate 18,146 of JBAZZY010000005.1, forward strand.
GCGCGCAAACGCCAGCAACTGCCCTCGGATCGCCGCTTCGTTGAGGTACGGGGACTCTCCCGGTTCACCGATATCGGAAATTCGCTCCTGAAGTGAATCGAACTCGTCTCTCATCATGGTCTCACGTAGTGGTCTTGCGTGGTCCCGCCACGATCTCGATCAGGTCCAAGGGACTGAACGGCTTTGAAAAGAAAGCATCTGCACCGGCGGCGGACGCGCGCGCCTTGTCCTCGGGGGTGTCGCGCGCGGTCAGCATGACGATGCGGACATCCTCGAATCGCGGGTCCGTCCGTAGACGGCGGCAGACCTCGAAGCCGTTGACACCCGGCATCATCACGTCAAGCACGATCACGTCGGGGACGTTCTCACCGGCAACGCGCAGCGCCTCGGTGCCGTCGGCGGCCTGTCGGAGGTCAAACTCACTTTCGTGCAGCACTTCAGACAAAAGGGCTCGGACAAGCGGGTCATCGTCGACGACGAGGACCTGCACGCGGCTGCCCTCACGCACTATCGATCTCATCCAGGAGTGATCTTATAGACAGCGCAGACCGCCCGTCTATAGCCCTATCGGGCGCAACGAGTCCCGCGAGAACTACAGACTCGCGAGCAGATCGCCGGGATTGGCCTCGCCGGTCTTGTAGCGGCGGGCAATCTCCTCGGTGAGCCTGTCGAGCACGGCAAACACCTGGACGCGGGTCTCGGAAACCTCGAGTTCCGCACCCTCCAACTCCAGAACGTGCGCGCGAATCTCTTCGTCGCTAAGCGACGGCAAGTTGATCAAAGTGTCGTCCGATACGAGCTTGGTCACCCGTCGGCTGGCCTGCTGGAAGGTGATGTTCGGGTCTCGGGCGGTGAAGCTGCCGCGCGCGCCTCTGCTCTCTCCCGCGAGGATCTGCGGCAGTCGATCGACGATTGAGTCGGATTCGTCCCCGCCGGCCCGCAGTTCCAACTCGGCGCGCAGAATCGCGAGTCGCCCGTGAATCAGCCTGCGCTCGTAGGACAGCAAGGCTTCTTCCTCAGAGCAATCCATCCGCATCGCCCGGATCTCGTCCGTGGTGCGGCTTTGCAGATCGTTTGGGAATGTCGGATCGAGCACGCGATCCAGCCGGCGCCTTCCTTCCTTCATGGGCCCGACTCTATCGCACCGAGGCAACCCATGGAGTCCTCCAAGACCTACAGACCCATCTCCTGCCGGGCTATCTCTCGCAGGTCCTTCTTCAGGATCTTGCCGATCGGGTTCTTGGGAAGTGCATCGGTGAACACAACCGACTTGGGAGTCTTGTACTTGGCCAGGATCGACCGGCAATACCCAAGGAGTTCCTCCTCGGTCGCCTCCGCCCCCGGCTTCAAGACCACGTAGGCCCGGACCTCTTCTCCCAGCCGCGCGTCGGGGATCCCGACGACCCCCACTTCGCCCACGGCGGGGTGCCCGTAGAGGACCTCTTCGACGTCCCGCGGGTAGATGTTGAAGCCGCCTCGAATGATCATGTCCTTCTTGCGGTCGGTGATGTAGAGGTAGCCGTCTTCGTCGACGTGACCGATGTCGCCGGAGTGGAACCACCCGCCGCGCAGCGCCGTAGCGGTCTCCTCGGGCATGTTGTAGTAGCCCTTCATGACGTTCGGGCCTTGGATGCAGACCTCGCCCGGGGTGTTCACGGGAACTTCCTTGTCGTCGTCGTCGAGGATCCTGATCCCGACGCCGGGCACCGGCCGGCCGCAGGACCCTTGTCGGCGTTCTTCGATTCGCATCACGGTCGCCGTCGGGCTCGTTTCAGTCAACCCGTACCCCTCGAGCACTCGGGCGCCCGTGCGCTTCTCGAACTCCTCGGTCAGCTCCAACGGCAGAGGCGCGGCTCCCATGACCACCCAGCGGAAGGTCGACCAGTTCACCTTCTCGAAGTCGGGGTGCTGCAGCATGTAAGTAAGCATCGTCGGGACCATGGCGCTGGACGTCACGCCGTAATCGTTCACTGCTGCAAAGAACCCCTCGGCAGTGAACCATGGCAGCATCACTCCGGTGGCGTCGACCATCTGCCCCGTCAGCATCACGCTGATTCCGAACAGGTGAGCCAAGGGCAGGCACATGACCGTGACATCCCCGTCGTGAATCGGAACCGCCCTAGACGAAGTCTCTGCGTTGAACAACTGGTTCCCGTGGGTCAACATCACGCCCTTCGGCCGCCCCGTCGTCCCGCTCGTGTAGGAAACAACTGCGAGGTCGTCGGAATCCCTGTCGACGATCGGATGTCCGGTCGTCGCGCCGGCGAGCAATGATTCGAAGGAAAGCGTCCCATCGCTGAACGGACCCGCACCGGTCACGATCACGATCGGGGGACTCGGCATTCCCGCGATCGACTCGGCGATCTTCGGCGCGAACTCCGGCGAGGTGATGACGACCTTGGCGCCCGAGTCGTGCAAGATGTGCTGCACCTCCGGCACCGCGAGCAAGAACACCATCGGCATGATGACGGCGCCGACGCGCGTGATGGCGCCGTAAGACGTAAGCACGTCCGGGGAATTCGGGAGCATGACGCCGACACGGTCGCCGGGCACCACTCCGATCTCGGCGAGTGCGGTAGCGAAATGCCGACTGCGCTGCAACTGCCAGACATTGGTCAGCCTGGTGCCTTCGAAGATAAGCGACACGCGCTCCCCGTATCGCTCGACGTGACGTTCGGCAAGGATGGCTAGGTTCATGGCCGAATACGGTACCCGGCAGCATGCGAAACACACAAGAAAAGCGCGGCAGGTGCTCTTCCCCGGCCGCTAGACTCACCCACATCCCTCGTCGCTCCGCCCCGACCCCGACGGGGGGTAAGCCCCTTGAGATCCGACAACGCACTGCTCCGATGCCGCGACTTCGCGCGCCCGCACGCGCGCGGCTTGGCGTTCTCTCTTTTGGTTGGGTTCGGGATGATGGGCGCGGGACTCGCGATTCCGCCGATCGTCGGTGCCGTAATCGATGCGCTGCGCGCCGGCGAACGTCGCACCGTCGTGGTGCTCGGACTTGCGGTCGTCGGCGTCGGCCTCGCCGAGGCCGGCCTCGCCTACGTCCGCCGGACCACGGCCGCGCGCGCCTCAATCGGCATGGAACGCGACATGCGGGACGCGATCTACGCGCGCCTGCAACGCTTGCCGGTGTCGTTCCACGACGGGTGGCAGTCGGGTCAGTTGCTCTCGCGGGCCATGGGCGACCTGTCGACCATCCGACGGTTCATAGGCTTCGGTCTGGTGTTCTTGGTCATCAACGTGGTTCAGTTCGGAGCCGCGCTTTACTTGATGATTCGACTGAACGCACCCCTGGCGGTGTTCACGGCAGCAATCGCGATCCCCGTCGTGCTCTTCACGCGCCGTTTCGACCTGCGCTACCACGACATATCTCGGAAGGTGCAGGACAACGAAGGCGATCTGACGACGATCATCGAGGAGAGCACGACGGGCATCCGGATCATCAAGGCATTCGGACGCGCCGCGTTCGTCACGCATCGATTCGGCAAGCAGACAGACGTGGTCCACGACTCGAGCATGGAAGCCGTCCGGCTGACTGCATCGTTTTGGACGCTGCTGCACTTGCTGCCCAACCTCAACTTGATGGCGGTCCTGGGATTCGGCGGATGGGCCGTGTCGACCGGACGCATGTCGGTCGGCGGACTCGCCGCGTTCGTCGGCTATCTCAATCAACTCACCTGGCCGATTCGAAGCGTCGGGTGGATTCTTGCCGGCGCCGAGCAGGCCAGAACTGCGGCCGAGCGCGTCTTCGAAGTCCTGGACACGCAACCGTCTGTCTCCGAACGCCCTCGCGCCGTCAAGATCGACGCGGCAGCGGGACACATCCGGTTCGAGAACGTCGCGTTCGCGTACCCGGGCTCGCTGGCGCGCGTGCTCGACGGGCTGGATCTGGAGGTTCGTCCCGGCGAAACGCTGGCGATCGTCGGGTTGACCGGATGCGGGAAGACAACGGTCGCATCGCTGGTGCCTCGGTTACACGACGTGTCGGGAGGCCGGGTCTTGCTGGACGGAACCGATGTACGCGACGCAACGCTTCACTCTCTCCGCGGCCAGATCGGGATGGCGTTCGAGGAGCCGATCCTGTTCTCGATGAGCGCGCGCGAGAACCTGTTGCTCGGACGCGCGCGCGCCACCGACGACGATATCCGGCGCGCGCTCGAGACCGCCGACGCCACCTTCGTCTACGACCTTCCGTGGGGACTGGACACCCGCATCGGCGAGCAAGGCCACTCACTGTCGGGCGGACAACGGCAGCGACTCGCGCTGGCGCGGGCCATCATCGGCAACCCACGCGTGTTGGTGCTCGACGATCCACTGTCGGCCGTCGACGTGCACACCGAAGCGCAGATTGAAGCGGCACTGGCGCGCGTGCTCTCAGGGACGACGGCGCTGCTATCGGCGCACCGCCCCTCCACCCTCGCGCTCGCCGACCGCGTCGCCCTGCTGGACGGCGGGACCATCGTCGCAACCGGAACGCACACCGAACTGCTGGAGAGCGTTCCGCTGTACCGCGACGTCCTGTCCCACGACGCCCGGGAGGATGCGCGATGAACGCAACCGACTCCTGGAGGGGCGTAGCCGCCGAAGATACCGACGCGCTCGAGGGAAAGACCGCATCTCTCTTGCAGCGGCGCAGCAGGCATCTGCTCGGCTCGCTGCTGCGCCCGTACCGGAGCCGCATCCGGCTGGGGACGGGCTTGATCGTGCTGAACACCGCCGCAGACTTGACCGTTCCCTTCCTCGTGGGTGCAGGAATCGACGCCGCGATCCGACCGTCCGACCGCCACCCCTCTCCCACCCTGCTCGCGGTTCTCGCCGGCCTCGCTGCGGCGGTCCTCGTGGAGTCCATCACGAGCTGGGTCTTCTTGCGGGTGATGGGGCGCACGACCCAGGACGTCCTACGCGATCTGCGCCGGCGCGTGTTCACGCACTTCCAGCGCCTGAGCCTGTCCTTCTACGAGCGCTACACGTCGGGACGGGTGATCGCGCGCCTAACGTCGGACATCGACTCAATTACCGATCTGCTTTCCACCGGGATCGCCGACCTCGTCTCCAACATGCTGAGCATTGCGGGGATCTCAGTCGCGCTCGTCCTGCTCGACCGTCCGTTGGCCGCAGCAACACTTGCGGTCTTTCCGGCAGTGATACTGCTGAGTCGCTGGTTCCGTGATCGCTCGCGGGTGGTGTACCGCACGACGCGGCGCACGGTCGCACTGGTCATCGTGCACTTTGTGGAATCACTCGGCGGCATCCGCGCGGTCCAGGCCTTCCGCCGCGAAGCGCGCAACGAAGAGATCATGGCCGACGTCAACGCTCGCTACTGTGACGCGAACGTCGAGTCGATCCGCCTGCTTTCAATCCTGGCACCGGGACTGCACTTGTTCGGCCGCCTAGCCACGGCCGTTGTTCTTATCTACGGAGGGACGCGAGTCCTCGACGGAGATCTCCAGATCGGAGTGCTCGTTTCCTTCGTTCTGTACGTGGGGCGGTTCTTCGAACCGCTGCAAGAACTGAGCCAGGTCTACAACCTTCTGCAGGCGTCCTCGGCGGCGCTGCAGAATCTGTCCGGGATTCTGGAGGAGACTCCGGGTATTCCCGAACCGTCCGATCCCGTCGTTCCCCTTGCGGTCACCGGAGCCGTGCGCCTGGACAACGTCACGTTTGCGTACCGGAACGACCCGGTGTTGCACCAGGTATCGCTGCACGTACCGGCAGGACAAGTCGTCGCCCTGGTCGGCAGGACCGGCGCCGGCAAGACCACCGTAGCTCGACTGGTTTCGCGCTTCTGGGATCCCACCACGGGAGCGGTTCTGCTCGACGACATCGACCTTCGGCAGATCCCTGACGCCGTACTGCGGCGACATGTCGCGATGGTCACCCAGGAGTCCTTCCTGTTCTCCGGCACCGTCGCCGATAACATCGCGCTGGGACGCCCCGAGGCCTCGCGCGACGAGGTGGTGGCGGCTGCCGAGGCGATCGGCGCGCGCCGCTTCATCGAGTCCCTCCCACAGGGCTTCGACACCGACGTGCGCAAGCGGGGTGGGCGGCTGTCCTCAGGCCAGCGTCAACTCGTCAGTTTCGCGCGCGCATTCCTGGCCGACCCCAGGGTCCTGATCCTGGACGAGGCGACATCGTCGCTGGACATACCGTCGGAGCGGTTGGTGCAGCGCGCACTGAAGACGCTGCTTGCCGGCCGGACGGCGATCATCATCGCCCACCGCCTGTCGACGGTGGACATTGCCGACCGCGTGCTCGTCGTGGACGACGGACACATTGTCGAAGACGGAAGTCCTGCGGACCTGCGCGCGTCCGGCGGTCACTACGCCGCCCTTCACGCCGCCTGGCGCGACAGCCTCGTGTGAGAACTCAGATCGACGGTGCCCCGCGCAGAACCTCCAGGGGGGACACAAGCAGGCGATCCCCCAGCAGCAACTGCCCCACGACGACATACGGGCCCACTCCCATCCACGGGTCGTAGAACAGGCTGCGATAACCGGCTGTAACCCCCGCGAACTCCAGGTGGACGCCTGCGACACCCCCCTCAGCGGTCGTCGTGGACTCGACCGTTCCCGTCTCCTCGTGCTCGTCGCTATAGGTGGCGACGAACTCGGGGTCCCACGCGAAGTACCCGCGCGGATTCCCGTCGGAGTCACGGAAACCGACCCCGTTTTGCGCCGGCTCAATCGTCGCATCCTCGACAATCAGATTCAGGTCGAAGTCCAGCGTGCTCTCGGTTGACTGCCACGGCCAGTCCTCGACACTGAGGTCGAACTTCGAGCCGTTGTCCGCGGTGTTGAAGTGAAATACGAACCGAACCCGGGCCTGGCCCACGGCGCCACGGTCGCCCCCCTGGGCGCCTTCGCCGGGCGCGCGCACATCAGCCGTCACGCCGAACGCAATGACGATTTCGTCGCCCTCCTGGGTCACCGTGCATTCCGAGGCGTCCTGCGGATAAGCCCGCTCGAGATTCATCAACCCGAGAACCTGATCGCCCGCGCGCTCGGTCAGCGCGACCGTCTTCACGTCGAAGGACGAGCCCTCGGCGGAAACATTCTCCACCTTGATGTGACCCTTGAATCCCTGGAACCAGATCCGCACCTGCTCATTCTCGAACGCCGTGTTCGGGCCGCAGCCCGAAGACGGCACACCGGCCGCCGGGGCAGCCACAACGGCAACTGCGAGGATTAGAGTCGAGATGATTCGCCGCATGCCGGACCTCCACCGAAAGTGCTCATCCGCTAGTTGATTTGACGGCGGATCGCGAGTTCCTGCCGGGAAGAAGACACGTCCTTGCGCCTACAGGCCGTAGGTCTTGGCGATGATCTCCTTCATGATCTCGGTCGTGCCGCCGCCGATCGGACCGAGCCGGGAATCGCGCCACGCGCGCTGCGCGGGGAACTCCATCATGTAGCCGTATCCGCCGTGGACCTGCAGCACTTCGTCGGAAACCTTCCAGTCGAGCTCGGTCGCCAGCCATTTCGCCATCGAAACCTCACGTGTTGCGTCCTCGCCCGCGACGAACTTGCGCAACGCGTGATAGGTGAGGGCCTTTGCCGCGGTGATCTCGGTGGCCAGATCCGCAAACCGATGCTTCCAGACCTGGAACTTCGCAAGCGGACGCTTAAAGACCACGCGCTCGCGCGCGTAGGAGATCCCCATCTCGAGAATCTTCTCGGCGGATGCGACGGCGCCCAGCGCCATGATCAAACGCTCCCACTGGAAGTTCTGCATGATGTAGACGAAGCCCTTGTCTTGCTCGCCGAGCAAATTCTCGGCGGGGACACGGCACTCGTCGAAGAACAACTCGGCGGTGTGACTCGTCCGCCACCCGACCGTTTCGATCCGCCGCGAGGAAAAGCCCGGCGTGTCCTTCTCCACGACGATGAGCGAGATCCCGCCGTAGCCCTCTGCGCCGGTGCGTACGGCCACCACCACGTAGTCGGCTTTGGAGCCGTTGGTGATGAAGATCTTTTGGCCGTTCAGCACGTACGAGTCGCCGTCGCGCACCGCGCGCGTGCGAAGTCCGGCCACGTCGGAGCCGGCGTCGGGCTCCGTCACCGCGAAGGCGCCGATAGCGCGCCCGGCAATCGAGGGAACTAGCCAGCGCTTACGCTGCTCCTCGTCGCCGAACTTGTAGACGTACAGCGAACCCAGATCCTTGTGGCCGCCGATTCCCGCAGCAACACCGCCGGAGCCGCATAGAGCGATCTCTTCCGTCAGGACGGCGTCGGCCAGGTAGTCCGGACCCGACCCACCGTAGGCCTCTTCGTACTTCAGACCGAGCAGACCAAGCTCACCCATCCGCTCGTACAGCGAGCGGGGGAAGTCCCCGGCTTCTTCCCATGCCTCGACGTTGGGAGCGATCTCGCGCTGAATGAAGTCGCGCGCGGACACCCGAAACGCGTCGTGCTCTTCAGTGAATAACTCGAACCGTGGCTCCATGGCTACAGACCCATCGTCTTGGCGATGACTTCACGCATGACTTCGTCGGCGCCGCCACCGATGCGGATGAGGCGAGCATCGCGCCACGCGCGTTGCACCGGCAGCTCCATCGAGTACCCCATCCCGCCGAAGATCTGCATGGCGTGATTGGCGACACGATTAACCACAAGGCCGCCGTAGAGCTTGGCCATCGAGATCTCCTTTACCGGGTACTCGCCCTTGCCGAACCTCCAGGCCGCGTCGTAGACGAGCGCGCGCGCAGCCTCGATCTCGGTCGCCATCTCGGCGAGCCGATGTGAGATCGCCTGGAACTTGCCGATCGGCTTTCCGAACGCCTTGCGCTCCTTCGCGTAGGCGATGCAGCGCTCCAGCAGCAACTGCGACCCCGCGATGCTGCCGGCCGTCCCGACGAGACGCTCACCCTGCAGCTCCCACATGATCTGCTTGAATCCCTCGCCCTCAACACCGAGCAGAGCCTCGGCTGGGAGGCGCACGTCTTCGATAGAGATCTCGGCGGTATCCGATGAGAGCATCCCGACTTTGTGCAGCCGCTTGGACACTTTCCATCCGGGCGTGTCGGTCGGGACGATGAACAAGCTGAAGCCGCCGTAACCGGCTTCCTTGTTGGTACGCGCGACCAGCGTGCAGAAATGCGCGCGGCATCCATTTGTGATGAAGATCTTGCTGCCGTTGATCACCCAGTCGGTTCCGTCACGCACTGCGGTCGTCTTGATGTTGGCGACATCGCTGCCCGCCTCGGGCTCGGTGATGCCCAGACACGCGATCTTAGTGCCGCGAATCGCAGGCACCAGGTACTCCTGCTTCTGCGCCTCGGTCCCAAACTCCAAGACCGGAGGCGTCGCCATGTCGGTTTGCACGGCGACGGCCATTCCGACACCACCGGAGCCGCAGCGCGCGATCTCTTCCTTCAGCACGAGGGTGGAGATGTAGTCCCCACCTTGACCGCCGTACTTCTCAGGGAATGCCAGACCCAGGTAGCCCTGCTCCCCGAGCTTGGTGAACACCCAGTCCGGGAAGTCCCCCGCTGCCTCCCACTCCTCGGCGTACGGCGCCAGCTCACGCTCGACGAACGCGCGAACGCTAACCCGCAACGCGTCGTGCTCGGGGCTGAAGATCGAACTGCGAATCGCACCCGTCGTAGACATGGCGCGCATGATACCCGCACACCCCGTGCGCACCGCCAACTCACCCTGCATCGGCCTCGCGCATGTGCACTAAGGAATCTGCACTACCCAATGGTGGTGCCGAGAGGTCTTTTCGCGACGACCGCTCGGGAGTGTGCTTTGGAGGCGATCGGAGATGTGGGAGCCCTCCGGCCGACCCCGCATCAACAACAACCACGCGGGGACGATCTACGCGTTCCCGCGATGGTGCTGGAGCACAAGGAGCAGATACCGAATGGCGACCGTCCTGATCGTGGAAGACGAGCCCGACCTCGCCGTCTACGAAGCGAAACTGCTGGAGGACGCGGGCCACTGTGTGGTCATGTGCGGCGGGTCACGCACGCCCAAGGGCGGCTGCGACCTCATCCGCTGCGGCGTGTGCGCCGTCCCAGAGACGGTCGACGTCATCCTGTTCTCGTGCCGGCTGTTCGCCCCGCTGGAAGGCCAGACCTCTGAGGGCGCGCGCATGATTCGCGCCTATCGCTCCCACCCGCGCTACAGCCACATCCCATTGCTCGTGGTCTTCGTGACCGGGTCCACGCATTTGCCGGGGACGGGCCCGATCGAACTGATCGGCAAGTTCAACAGTCCGACGTCGGTGTTGGACTCGGTTTCACGCCTGCTGCAGACCGACCGGCGCGATCACTCGGGCCGCGGACCGCTCGCCGGAACCGAGAAAGAAAAGGTCGAACCGCGGCGCGGCTGACTCTCCACCCAGATCGTCCCCCCGTGCGCCTCGACGATTTGGCGGCTGATGTACAGACCCAGCCCCGTGCCCTTGACGTGCTCCATCCCCGGCTTGCGAACGCGCGCGAAGCGCTGGAACAAACGCGGACGGTCCTCAGGCGCGATTCCGATTCCATGGTCCTCGATGCTTACTACAAGAGTGTCGGCCTCAGCGCGCGCCGACACCGTCACGCTCGTGCCGTCGGACGAGTACCGGATCGCATTGCTCAGCAGGTTGTAGACGACCTGCTTCATCCGGTCGCGATCCCCGCGGATCGGCGGAAGGTCGCCGGGCACCTCCGAGATCAGCATCCGTTCGGGCGCGACGCTGCGCATCTCCTCGATGGACTCCTCAAGCAAGGCGCGGGGATCGTAGGGATAGAAGGCGTAGGTGAACTCCCCTGCTTCCATACGTGCGACGTCCATGACGTCCTCGACAAGAGTCGAGAGCCGGTCGGCTTCGTCGACGATGACTTCGGTGAACCGCCTGTGCTCCTTCACCGAGAACCTCTCGGGCCGGTCGCGCAGAAGAATCGCGTACCCACGCATGGTCGCAATCGGGTTGCGAAGCTCGTGAGAGACCATCGCCACGAAGTCCGCGCGCATGCGGTCGAGTTCGCGCAGTCGCTCAACCGTCTCGTGGTCACGAGAGAACATCGCCGCGTTGTCGATTGAAACCGCGGCGAGCGCCGCAAAGCTGACGGCCATCGCCTCGTCCTCGTCGGAAAACTCGTCCGCGCCGATCTTTTCCGAGAGGTAGAGGTCCCCGAGCACCTGGCCTCGGTGTCGGATCGGGACCCCGAGAAACGACCGCATGTGAGGATGATCCGGCGGGAACCCCGATGCACGCGGATCCTCCCCAAGGTCCTGCGAGCGCACCGGTTTGCCGCCGCGAAGCACCACACCGAGGATGCCCTTGCCGACGGGAGGATGACCAATGCGCTCAGCGGTCTCAGTCGTCAGGCCGTCATGCACGAATCGGACGATCCGGCCCTCCTGCCAAACGCTGAGCGCCCCGTACTTCGCGCCTATGAGCGCGCGCGCAACATCTACGATCCGTTGCAGCAGGGCGTCCAACTCCAACTCGGAAGCCAGAGCGACGGCCGCGCTGGTGAAAGCCGCCAACCGGCCCTGTTCGTCGTTTCCGCTACGTTGTTGGTCCGAGTCGGTGGCGTTTTCCACGCCGGCCTCCTTGCATTGCCAGCCCGGTCCATCCAGTCTATCGGAGAAGCAGGAACCCCAGAGGTCGAGGTCATGACAGACACAACTTCACAAAAACGGATCAAAGTTCTCATCGTAGACGACCACAAAGTCTTCGCCGAAGGCCTGATGAAGGCACTCGAGGATCAGCCGGGAATCGAGGTGGTCGGGATGGCCCACTCCGTCGAAGCTGCGCTCGCCGGCGCGCGCCGAGGCAAGCCCGACGTCGTCCTTATGGACTTCGACCTGCCCGACGGCAACGGCGCCGAAGCGACGACCCAGATCAAGCAAGACCTGCCGGCCACCAAGGTTGTCATGCTCACCTCGTTCACCGACGAGAAGGTGTTGGTCGCGGCAATCGAAGCGGGATGCTCGGGGTACGTCACCAAGCACAAGGCCACCGAGGAAGTGCTCGCGGCGGTGCGCGCGGCTCACGCGGGCGAGGCGCTGATCTCGCCGTCGATGCTTGCGCGCGTGCTCCCGCGCTTGCACCGCAGCTACCGCGGCCTCGGATCGGACCTGACACCCCGCGAGCGCGAGATCCTGACCCTGCTCGCCGACGGGCTCGCCACCGGAGCGATCGCCGAAGCGCTGGTGATCAGCCCCCACACGGTCCGCAACCACACTCAGAGCATCTTGATCAAGCTGCAGGCGCACTCGAAGCTGGAAGCGGTGGCGACGGCCGTTCGCGAAGGCATCGTCGATCGCTAGGGCGGCCCGCGGGGCCGGAACCGGCTATTGCCGGTCCCGGCCGTCGTTCGGGCACTGGCCTGCGAATCAGGCAAACATCAGAGTGACCTTGTCCATGATCGACTGAAAGAAGCCCTCAACGGCTCCTCCCTTGGCCCAGTTCAGCATGAGCAACGCGATGCTGGCCGCCACCAGAATGACGAGCGTGTACTCCGTCGTGGACTGACCGGCCTGCCCCGCGATGCGCGCGCGCGCCGCAAGCCTCCGCAACCCGGCGCAGACCTTCTCGAACAACAAACGACCCATCTTCGATTCCCTCCTCTCCCTCGCTTTGACCCGTCCCTCGGACGCCGCGCGCCCGATCCCGGCAGGGCTTCTCCCCGCTCAGGCTCCCCCCAGAGTGCGAATCGCCGACACTGCGATCGGCGCAACCGTCAACAGCACGAACGCGGGAAGGAAGCAGAACACAAGGGGAAAGACCATCTTCAGGGGCGCGGTTTGCGCCTCGGTCTCGGCTGCAGCCCGGGCGCGCGCCCGCAGTTCCGCGGCCTGAGAGAGCAGCGCACTCGACACCGAGGTACCGAATCGCTCCGCGCGGGCCAGCGACGCCATCACGCTGTGGATCTCATCGCCGCCGGCGTGCTCGACCACGTGGCGATAGGCGCGCGCGCGCGGACACCCCACCTCGAGCGCGCGAACACCCTTTGAAAAGGCCTCGCCGAGCGGTCCCGGAGTAGACGGAGCGACGATGCGCAACGCGCGCTCGATGCTCATCCCGGCAAGGACGCACGTCGCGAGGCGATCAAGCGCCGGCGCGAGAGCGCGCCGAACCTCTTGCGCGCGAGCGCGGTCGCTGCGCAAGTGCATCGAACATCCGACGCGCCAGCCCACCCACGCGCCGAGCGGAACCGCTGCGAGCGAACGAGCACCGGAAGCGAAGTTCCCCACGAGAAACGCCGTCGAGACGGCCGTGAGGGCGCAACGGCCGACAAGAACCGCGCGAAGCTCGACGGCACGCGGTTCCGTCGCCTCCGCCCAGCGCCGCACCAACGGTACGCACTGGAGAACGCGACCAAGCTTCGCGAGAACACCCGAACCGTGCGCACGAGGCGCAATCGCCATACGGACGCGCAACCGCTGCGCTCGCGACGTCGGCCTCACCCCTGCCTCACCAAAGCACGCGTCCAGAGAAACCCGACCGCTTCAAGCCCAAGTCCCGCAGCCAGCAGCACCCATCCGATCGGGTCGTGAAGCAGCGTCCGGAGTTGTGCGCGGCCACCGGACCCCGCCGTCACGAAGAAAGCCAACGGCATCGAACCGACCACCATCGCAGACATTCGTGCCTGCGCCGTAGCCGCGCGACGGTCGCGCGCCAGTCGTTCGCGATCAACCAACGACTCGACCGCCGCGTCCAAGATCGCCGGCAGGTTCGCGCCGGCCGCGCGGCCGATTCGCATCGTTTCGGCAGCCGCCGCGGCCTCCGTCGATCCGGCGGTTTCCGCGAACACATCGAGTGCGCGGCCGAGAGGGGCTCCCACTTGCATGTGTCGCACCGCTGCATCAAGCGCGACGTGCAACGGTGCAGGGACCTCGTCGCGCGCGCACTCAATCGCTTGCGCGAGGTTACGCCCTGCGCGCAACGCCGTCGCCGTCGCTCGTAGGGCGTCCGGGAGCTGCCGATCCACGTGTTGCGATCGCGCGCGCCGCAGGCGCGCGCGAGACAGCGGTTCCCAAGCAAGCCCGCCTGCCGTTCCCGCAAGCGCGAGCGACAACCCTCCCGCTGCCGCACCGGCGAGCAATCCGGCCGTCGCTCGGGCCAAGGACACGCGATCCACCGCCACGGCGAGCCGTTCAACAGCACGCAGCCGCACTCCGCCGAGGCTCCGGGCGCGCGCGCCGAGTCGCGCGCGCCCGGAGAACCACGCCAGGATCCCAAGACATACCGCAAGCGTCACCGCGCCGACCACGACGCACCCCCTCGGGTTTGGAACTTCGACTCCAGCGTGAGCGCACCGTCGTGCGCAACCACCTCACACACGGCAGTCAGGCGGCGCGCGCCGTCGGCTACCCGGGAAACGTGAACCACAAGATCAAGCGCAGCTTCCAGTTGCGGTCGCACGGCGGCCTGCGACAGACCTGCCTCACCGAGCGCGGCCATCGCCTCCAGTCGAGGCAGCAAGTCGGTCGGCGAATTCGCGTGCGCGGTGCTCATCGAGCCGTCGTGGCCCGTGTTCATCGCTTGCAACATGTCCAGCACTTCGCCGCCGCGAACCTCGCCGACGATGATTCGGTCCGGACGCATCCGCAGGGCATTGCGCACCAGATCCCGCACGGTCACCCGGCCGCGTCCCTCGACGTTCGCCGGCCGCGTCTCGAGCGCGACTACGTGATCGCGCTGGAGACGAAGCTCTGCCGCGTCTTCAATCGTGATCACCCGTTCGTGGTCGGGGATGTGGGCCGCAAGGGCGCCGAGCAACGTCGTCTTGCCCGCGCCGGCCCCTCCGCACACGATAAGGCTGCGGCGCGCGCGCACTGCTTCGACCAGGAACTCAGCCCACTCGGCCGGCATCGCCCCGCGCGCCACAAGGTCGTCGACGGTGAGCGGGACCGCCGAAAACCGGCGGATCGTGATCGTCGGCCCCCCAACCGCGAGCGGCGGCAAGATTGCATGCACGCGGGATCCGTCCGGCAAGCGCGCGTCCACCCACGGCGAACTCTCGTCGATACGCAGCCCCAGCGGGGCAACGATCCGGTCGATGACGTGACGCACGGCTTCGTCGCCCGAGAGAGTAACCGGCGCGCGCTCGATGCGTCCGTTGCGCTCGACGTATACGCGCGAGCACCCATTCACCATCACTTCGGTCACGGATGGGTCGCGCAGCAACGGCTCCAGCGGACCGAGACCCGTGATCTCGTCCGACAGTTCGCGCACCAGCGTTGCCATCTCAGCGGGCGCAACGGCGACGCGCTCTTCGGACAGGTAACGCGCGACCGCAGCACGCACACGCACGCGGCGTTCCCATCGCGACGGCTCATGCATCATCGCCGGCTCCTCCGCCAGAAGCCGCTCTTGCACGCGCGAGCGCATCGTGACCGCGTCGACGTTCATGCGTGGTCCGTTCGCAAGGCGCGCGCCAGCGTCGTTATCGTGCGTGACGCGCGGGCCCGCGCCGGAGGAAGTGCTCCGAGGTCGGCGGCGCGCGCGACGCCGCCGTCCTGCGGAACAACTCCGAGCATCTCAGCACCGAGCGCCGCCGCGACATCCCGGGTTGCGATTCCCGAGCGTCGCTCGCGCCGCAAGACGAAGAACACCGGACTTGGGAGTCGTTCAGCCAAGGCGCGCGCGCCGCGGACCGAGGCGACGTCGTTGGCGAGCACAACGACTCTCGCGTCCGCCGCGGCCGCGGCCGCGCGCGCCGATTCCGAGGTCACGCCCCCGCAGTCCAACACCGTCACCGGAGACGTCTCGCGACATGCCCGGACCAGCCCGTGCACGGCGGCGACCGGCGGAAGGTCCGCCGACGCACGCGCGTGCAACGCGCGGACGCCGGCAACGTGCGGCTCAAGCGCGCCCTCGACCGACTCGGGCGCGCAATCGTCCAAACCCACAAGATCGTGAAGCGTTCGTACCGGATCGGTCGTCGCGAAGGTCCGCTGTCCCGCCCCCGGGGCGAGATCCACGATTACCGCGGGAGCCCAGGCGCGCGCCAGCGCGGCGGCCAGCATCGTCGCGCCGACTCCGCCGCGCGCGCCACCCACCGCGCACACCCATCCCGACGCCGCGCGACGCACACCGCCCGATGCGGCGCGTACCACCGCTCCGGGCAGCCGAGCCGCCTCCTGCGGCCAGCAGACTATGTCGCGCGCACCGAGCGCCAACGCCGCGCGCGCCGCGCGCAGCGGCTCACCGTCCGCGAGTGCCACCAGGGGCAGTCGCGGCGATCGCAACATCACCAGCCGTTCGCCCCCGGCAACGAGCACGTGCCCGGTTTCGGCGTCGGCCGAAGTCGCCGTCACAAACAAGCCCCGCGCCGCCTCCAGCACCTCGGCGATCTGCTCGCATACCGCAGGATCGTCGTGAGCGACGACGACTCCGATGTCTTCCATCCGCAAGGGCCCTCCACAGGCGGTGACCGACGGGAAGGCGGGGAGGACGGCAGCCTAGGAGCGCGAGAACCCAGCCACAACGCACGATTGCGGGTTCGGGGTGATAATTACCGCCGAGACGAAGGGGGTGGTCGAAACATTCTTCCTTGATTGGGGTCTATCGCTTGCGGCCGGATTGATGTTCGGCTTCGCCGGTCGCCGCGAGATCGCCACTGCCGCATCCGCGTTTTCAACGCGGGCGTTCCGGCTTGGCCTTGCGTACCTGCAGGTCGGGGTTCTCGGGATCGCAGTAACGCTTTACCTCATGCGCCCGGACTGGATGTGGATGTACTGGGTTCCCTCGGCGCAGCTTCCCATCGCCGTGGTCATCCTGTCGTTCGCAATGTACGAACTCGCGTTTCTCGCCGGCTTCTCGGTTGCTCCCGCTCTCGCCGGCCGCGGAATGATGACGCCGGTATTCGTCTTGGTTGCCGGCGCACTGACGGCGGGGCAAGTCGCGTCGCGCGCGCGCCTCGAGCACTTCGGAACTATCTCCGAGTACGCCGCCGGCACAGCAGCACGAGGGTTCACGTCGAACCCCTTCCACGTCGAACCCGAGATCTGGTTCTTCGCAATCGCCGGAACCGCATCGATCCTGGCGCTGGTCGTGCTACTGCGCCGAGTCGCCCGCCGGCCCGCCTGACGGTTTTTCCCGCACTAGACGGTTTAATTGTCGTTATGTCCGTTTCATCGGGCAATGGCAGACCACCAGCGGGCTAGACTTAGGTCATCATGGGGAAGCGGGCGGAGTACTTAGGACCGGAGAAACGACGCCCGTTGGTTCTTGATGCGGCGCGAGAGATCTTCGCCGCGGGCGGGTTTGCCGACGCATCCATGGCAGCCATCGCCGAACACGCCGGAGTCTGCAAGGCCGTGTTGTATGACTGCTTCCCCGGCGGCAAACAAGAGATCTACTACTCCTTACTCGACCGCGAGGAGCAGGTCTTCTCCGAACACGTCACGCGTGCAATCGACGAGACCTTCCACCTCCCTCTCGAGGAATCGCTGCGGGTTGGGCTCACCTCGTTCTTGCGCTATGCCGAGGCGGACCCGCTGGGATTCCGAGTCATCTTCGGCGACGCCGGCACCGCAGACCCCGAGATCGCGCGCCGAACGCGGCAGGTGAAGGACCGCATGGTTGAGCAGTTGGGGGCGCGCGCCCGAACGGTCATCGCCGCAACCGGGGCCCCCGACCCGCCTGCCGCCGGGGTCTTTCCCCGAGCAATCATCGCCGTCGCCGAGGAACTTGCCCGTTGGCTCCTGCGAGACCCGTCCGTGCCGAGCGCCGCCGTGGTCGAACTGACGGCGCGTTGGTTCATGCATGGCTTCGAGCAAGTCGTTCTCCCGCAGGTCTGGGACCGGGCCGACCTCGGTCCGGCGCCCGCCTGAATCACCCATCCGAACCCTGCCCCTCGGTACCCCTTGACGTACGGCCGAGTTCATGGTGACCTAGGGGAAGAATTCAGACATGTTTCGTCGGAGTCCTGCGTAAGTGTGGTCTCGTAGTCCCCCGCCTGCGAGACACCCGGAGCCGCCCCTAGGGCGGCTCCGGTCTTGTCAGAACGGACCATTTAGCGAAGGAGTGCGCATTTGACGTCCACACGAAGCCGTCGCCGCTAGTATTCGCCCAATGCAGGCCGCCTTTTTTGACCTCGACAAGACCGTCATCGCGCGCTCATCGACGCTCGCATTCGGCAAACCGCTGATGAAGGAAGGAATGATCAGCCGCGCGCTGATCATCAAGTCGCTGTACGCGCAGCTCGTCTACCACCTGGTCGGCGCCGACGAGGCCAAGATGGAGAAGATGCGCGTCGCGCTGCTGGAACTGACGCGCGGCTGGGAGAAAGAGAAGATCCAGCAACTCGTGCGCGAGACGATCACCGACATCATCGACCCGCTGATCTACCAAGAGGCGCTGGACCTCATCGCCGAGCACCGCGCGGCCGGCCGCCGCGTGTACATCGTGTCGTCGTCGGCTGAGGAAATCGTGCGCCCATTGGCCGAATACTTGGGTGTTCCGCACTTCATCGCAACACGTCCAAGCATTGACGACGAAGGTCGCTACACCGGTGAGTTGGAGTTCTACTGCTATGGCGAGAACAAGGCCATCGCGATGCGCGAGGCCGCTGAGCGATACGGCATCGATCTCGCCGGGTCGTACGCGTACTCGGATTCAGTCACCGACGAGCCGATGCTCGCTGTCGTCGGGCACCCCAACGTGGTGAACCCGGACAAGGAATTGCGCGCGATCGCGGTTGAACGCGAGTGGCCGATACTTGAATTCGTTCGTCCAATTTCGCTGCGGTCACGAATCGTGGCAAGCGTTTCGAAGCCATCGCCGACAACCGCATTCGCAGCCGCGGCATTTGCTGCCGCGGCGATCGGTTGGCGCGCCATGCGCCGCCGCGGCGGTTCGCACGCTGCATAAACGGCGCGCGCGCGGCAGAGTCGTGCGGCTCGCTCGAAAACATCGCGAAGGACCCTGGATTCCGCGCTTTTTTGGTGCTAGCGTGTTGGATTAGTAAGGGAGGGCGCGGTACCCACGCGCGGTCAGCCGCGGGAGGCGCACTCGAGCCAAGTGTTCGAGAGGCAGAGCGCGATTGATAGCCGCCCCCTCCCTTTTTTCATGCCCGAGTTCGGTGCGTGTCCCCGAATCCGCAAGTCATGTTCGCTGCCGACAACGACATTCCCCCGCGCCCAAACCATCAGACAGGATCGGGTCGGCAGGGCTGGTTGCGGATGGTGTCACACGCCGACAGCGCAGCCTGCGCGGATTGGCCCGGCAACACTCCGACCACCAGACGAGACGGATGAGCAGCGTCGTGCAGAATGGTGTTGATCGCGGGATCGGGTGTGGGAACAAACGCCCAGAACCCGGTGTGGCTCGTGGGTGCGTCGATCCACACGCGCAAGCGTGAGCCCGCACGAAACGCGTGCGCGAACGGGAAGACCTCAATCCGCAGAGGAGTCGGCTCGCCGGCGGTCAGGGGTTGCGCGTCCCCTCGCAGGTGCGTCTGGTAAGGCCGCAGTTCCGTCGAACGCGTGGTGTCCAAAGCGCGATGCGAGGCGCGCAACCACCCACGCTGGACGTACATCTCTTGGCCGTCGGGACGAACCTCGGTCACCGTAACCTGAACGTCGGTGTCGGTCGCCGTCGAGGCGAGCCACAGATCCAGACTGGCCGGTCCCGCGAGAACCAGGTCGCTCTGAAGCGGCGGGCTCGTATACGCAACGGATCCACCCGGCGGCACCGGAGCCTTCCACAGGAACTGACCCATCGTGTACCCGCTCTGCTGCTGACCCGGCTCCCCAACGTCGGGAGACGGCAGCGGGTAGGCGTACGAGTCGGTCGCCTCGTCGGCGACGGGTGCTGCATCGTCGAGCCCACCGCCGGCGCGCAAATAGAACGCGCGCGGGGTCGGGTTCGGAATCGACGGGAGATCGATCGCCCACGTCTTGACGTTCTCCTGCCCGCCGTTTTGAATCTGCGTCTCCATCCAAATCGAAACCGGGGCGTGGCTTTCGAAGCCGTTGTCTACGTCGCGCACAAAGTGATCCAGGAACGCGAGCGTGAGATCCTGCGCCTCGGCTGAGGCGTAGTCGCGTCCGTGGTTTCCGTTGGAGAAGTTGACCCAGAGTCTGTCCGGGTGGGTGAACAACTCAAGGTCTTCCCAAATGCGGCCCGGGAGTTGCTCGTCCTGCCACGCGTTGAACAGGAACGCAGGCACGTCGATCTCCGGGATGCCGGCTTCAGGCGAGCGCGCCTTCCACTGCCCGTCGAAGTCGTCGTCGTAGGGATTGTCCGCGACGAGCGTCGGAATGAAGTAACTCCTGTTCGCGTTCCCCGCCTCGTGCGTGCCGTAATTGACCGCACACTGGGTGTCGCCCTCGGGCAAGGCCCGCTGAACGAGCGCCTGGGTCCCGCCCTCCTTCTGAATCCCGGTCCAGGCAAACGTGAAGTCGTATTCGAGGATCCCGCCGGGATACACGACATCGCGATACAGATCACTCAGCGCCGAAGAAGGCGCGATCGCCCGCAGGTGCGGAGGTCGCTGCGCCGCAGTCAACAACTGAGTAATGCCTCCGAAACTGACGCCGATCATGCCGACCCGCCCGTCCGACCACGACTGCGTTCCCGCCCACTCGATCGCGTCGTAGCCGTCCCGACCCATCACAAGCGAAAAGGGATCGAACACGCCCTCCGAGCAGCCGGTTCCACGCGCCGACACTCCGACCACCGCGAAACCGCGCTCAAGCAATCTGTCGAGGTAAGTTCCCACGCCGTTGTCGCCCGCGTAGGTTCCCGCCGCATAGCCCTCGTAATTCACAAGAACGGGGAAGGTCGTACCCTCCGCGGGGCGGATCACGTGATAGCGCAGCCGCGTGCCGTCGCGCGCGGTCATATAGCCGCTCTCCTCGACGGTTCCGCCGCGCGCCACCCCACTCACCGCAAGCGCCAAACCCATCGCAACGGCAACAGCGACCAGCTTCCTCATGAACGCCCTCCCTCACCCTGTGCGCCGCTTCTTCGACACCGCGCGCGCGCCCTCCTCCCGGGGCTACGAACTGCTCGACCCGGTCCCCGTGCGCGCGCGTAAACTGCGCGCGGAGGCGAATGGGGGCTGGTGTCCCTCCCGGTCTTCAAAGAGGACCACGCGGTTTCTAGGACCTGGGGTTTCGCGCGTTGCTGCACGTCATTGAGTCCCGCAGAGATCCGCTGAGCCGCGCCCGTCCTCCCCCGGCCTCCGTAGTTGTCATACAAAGTGTCATGCACGTTCGAAGGCAACTGCCGATCAGAACGCGCTCGGCCTTCCGCCGACGATCCATCGTTGGTGCGCAGCCTCGTGCCGCTCCGTCTGCCCGAGGACGATGAACGCGCTCGGACAGAGATCGCACGCGATGTAGCCGGAGAAGTTCGGTGGGCCATCCCACCCCGCGTGAAAGGCCTCCTCCGAGTCGCGGAATGCCCGGGCGTGGCCACAGCAGTCGCACACGAGGTGGATAGCCTGCCTGTTCGCCATCATCCCCCCCCGAATCTTGTCTGATTTGCCCCAGAGCATGTGCCGGTCCCTCTTATGGGCAAACTCCCTGGTAAACGCCCTATGTTGCCAAGTACAGGCCTGTTTGCTGGACCAGCAAACATCCGCATCCGAGCAACGATCTCAGGTATCCTCCTAGTTTGCCATGCAAGCAAACAGTGCGCCTCGGGAAACAGACCTCGTTCAAAAGGCCTTCGCCTGGCTGCGCGCGACCCTGCCTCCAACGTGGGCCGTCGATCCTTCGAGCAGGCTCGGAACCGAGGGCACCCTCATCAATTCGACCCGCGTCGATGCGGCCGTCGAAATCCGCCCCCCTGGAGGCGTGTGCGCGACGCTGGTCATCGAGGCCAAGCGAACCTTCGGCCCGCGTGATGTCGAGAGGCTCATGGGGGGACTCTCGCGCAGCCTCCGGTCATTCGTTCCGGATCTTGGGATCCTCGTGATCGCCCCGTGGCTCAGTCTTCGGACGCGCGAGTTGCTCGCCAAGGAAGAGATCAACTACGTGGATCTCACCGGCAACGCCTACCTCCGGATCGAGAATCCGTTCATCCTCATCAAGACAGACGGCGCGCAACGTGATCCGTCGCCGACGGCGCGAGGGCCCGCTCGACTCAGCGGAGCGCGAGCAGCGCGGCTGATCCGGATGCTCATCGATGTGCGCCCGCCCTACGGCGTCCGTGACATCGCTACGGCAACGGAACTCAATGCCGGGTACGTGTCGCGGCTCCTCGAAACGCTCGACTCCGAAGCGCTGATCAAACGATCACCGCGCGGTGGCGTCGACGAAGTAGCGGTCCTTCCGTTGCTGCGACGATGGGCGCAGATCTACGACGTGTTCAAGACAAACGAAACGCTTCGATTCATCGCAGCCGGCGGCGCCGGTGCGTGGCTCGACCAACTACGCGAATCGTCCACGCGGGCCCGTTGGGCTGTAACCGGTTCGTTCGCGGCTGTGCGGCTCTCCCCCGTTGCCGCACCCACCCTGCTGACCGTCTACACAGATGACCCCGGCTCTCTTGCGAAGACCCTGCGTCTCTTGCCCGCAAGCGAGGGCGCGAACGTCCTCTTGATGCGTCCCTTCGACACAGTCGTATGGGATCGTGGCGTGCGCGAGAACGACGTCACCTACGTGAGCCCCTCGCAGATCGCAGTCGATTGCCTCACCGGCGTCGGTCGAATGCCTTCCGAAGGTGAGGCCATCCTGAGCTGGATGAACGAGAACGAGTCGATTTGGCGCGCAGATTCGCTACAAGAGGTCTCATCGTGATGATGGTCGATCCCCGATACGTTGAGGCGCGCCGCGTGCTGCTCGACGCGCTCGTAGCGCTGCAGCCGCATCGTGACGCCGTCATCGTCGCCGGCGCTCAAGCCGTGTATCTGCACACAGGTGACGGCGACATCGCGATCGCGCCGTACACGACCGACGGCGACCTCGCCCTCGATCCGACGTTGCTCGATGACACGCCGAAACTCGGGGCCGCGATGACTGCGGCGGGCTTCACGCTCTCCGAGCCGAACCCAGGGACCGCAGAGCCTGGTGTGTGGGTGGCAACTGCGCGCATCGAAGGTGTCGCAGTACTCATACCCGTTGATTTGATCGTCCCCGAAGGCGTCGCGCCACCCGGCGGCCGTCGCGGAGCCCGACTCGGCCCTCACGGCAACATGGCCGCGCGACGCGCCGTTGGGCTGGAGGCGGCGCTCGTCGACCACGCCCCCATGCGTTTGCGCGCGCTCGATCCGGTGGACGCGCGCGAGATCGATGCAGAAGTCGCGGGCCCGGCGGCGCTGATCGTTGCCAAGGCGCACAAGATTCACGACCGTCTTGATCGGCCGGATCGTCTCATCGACAAAGACGCCGCGGACGTGTTCCGCCTCATGTCGTCGATGCAGCCGGAAGACGTCGCCGTGACGATGCGAAGACTTCTCGAACACGAGACGGCGGGGCCACCCACACGCAACGGGCTCGAGCATCTTCGCGGTTTGTTTGGGTCGCGCCGAGGCGAGGGCATCATCATGGCTGGGCGCGCCCTTCGGATCGCGATGCCGGAAGCCCGCGTGTTGGAAGTGTCGATGGCTTGGACCGAAGCTCTGCTGTCTGCGATCTAAACCGAGCGAAGGCTGAGATGGCGACCAAACGCAGCGCACTACCCGACTTGGCGGTCGCAAAGGTGAAGCGATTCTGCGATCAGAAGATCCCCGAGCATGTTCGCGATCAGCTCGTGTG
The DNA here is from genome assembly GCA_041658565.1 of Actinomycetota bacterium. Lineage (NCBI taxonomy): Bacteria > Bacillati > Actinomycetota > Actinomycetota bacterium. The sequence goes on from JBAZZY010000005.1 coordinate 41,806, forward strand.
GGTCGTCGAGACGCGCGGGCGCTCGATCATGATCTACGAGAACCGACCGCCGTGGCGCGAGGACTTCGGGCCGGAATGGAGCAAGCGAGAGATCGCCCGGTTCCTTTACGACCCGGACACGATGACATGGACGCTGTACTGGGCGAACCGGCACGGCAGGTGGTTGAAGGTGCCCGACGCTCCGCCCGCCGACGACGTCGAGCCGCTCCTGCGCATAGTTCAAGAAGACCGCACCGGCGCCTTCGAGTGATCGATCAATCGGGTCGTGGGGGCTCGAAGCCCGGCTTCAGCCACGGGACACGTCGACAAGCCCGTACCGCGTTTCCGCACGTAAACTGCGCGCGGAGGCGAATGGGGGCTGGTGTCCCTCCCGGTCTTCAAAACCGGTGAAGCGCTTAACCGCGCTTGGTGGGTTCGATTCCTTCCGCCTCCGCTTCCGCTTTCGCCTCCGCCTCCGCCTCTAGAAAGCCCTTATCCTCACCGAGCTCGTGTACTCCGACGTCCGCACGCAGCACGACCGCCGCAGCCCCGCGGACACGCTGCTCCGACGACTGCGGCCAACGTTTTCGCGCTGAGCCATCCGACCAGCCGTTTCTCTTGAGAACGGATACCAGATGCCAGGGGCGGCGGAGATCACACTCCTTGCTTTTCTCGTATCCGATGCTATTCTCGCATCATGCGAGAAATAAGCCGAGTGCGAGAAATACTGAGCACCCTGTCGTCCGGCGATCTCACGCTGCACCTCATGGACGGCGATGTCGCGGTGCGTCCTCGCACGGGCAACCTGGTGCGGCTGCCCCTCAAGGTCATCGGCGGCCGAGGGCCCGACGCTGCATCCCAAGCCTCCCCTGGGGCATTCAATGTCTTCGTCGACGCGGGGCCTCGGCTCACCGAAGCGCTCCGCGATCCTCCTCGGCGCGTAAAGGCGTTGGCGACGTCCACGGGCTTGCTGAAGCTTCGCTTCAAAGGCCTCATCGTCGACGTCGAGCGTCCTCTCGAGCTTCCTCAGCCACAGCGGCGAGGCCCGAGGCTCCGGGGGCTTTCCGAGCTGGTCGCCGAGGCACTCGTTGTTCATCCGATGAATCAGCTCCCGTCGCTGGAGAAGTTGCAGGAACTCTGCGCGGGAGCGCTCAAGAGCGGCCCGTCGATCGCGCAGATCCAGAAAGTGCTCGCGCGGCTGGAAGGCGAAGGCCTGCTCAAGGTCGATCGCGCGCGCGGGCGGCGATTCACTCGATACTTCGACGTCCGGCGCGGCGAGCTTCTGCGTCGATGGTCGCAGGAGTACCTCCCAGGGGTCACGCGGAGCGTGGCGCTCTACGTCACCGCCCGCGATCCCGACGCCGTCTTGTCACTGCTCGCCAAGGCCGACCTCCCGGGTCAGTGGGTTGTGGCAGGTCCGGCTGCCGCGCAACTGTGGAAGCCGACCCTGACCCGGACGCCTCCCGTCGAGATATTGGTGAACGATGATGCGTGGGAGCCTTCGATCGCGCTGGGTGAGCCGGTCGATGACGACGCCGCGAACCTGACCGTCCGCCGGCTCGCAGGCGGCCGGGCACCCCTGTGGTACGCGCATCATCGAACGCATGCCGGCGTTCCGATCATCTCCCCGGCACGGGCCTTCGTCGAAACCGCGTCGCGAGCCGGTCCTCGGCTCGACGAGCTCGCCGAGGCGCTGCTGGAGTCCATCACATGACCTACGACCCGGAGCTCACGCGCGCGGTTCGTCGCGCCCTGTACCGGTTGCGGTGGAAGCTTGGACGAGCCTGGGGCGAACGCGTCGTATTGGTCGGCGGCCTGGTTCCACCCTTCCTGGTTCCCGAGCCGGCACCGGGCGTGGCCGCGCACGTTGGCACCTCCGACATCGATCTCGCCGTGGGGGTGTTCGCCGCCGAGGAGGAGGCGTATGTCTCCCTCGTTCGAGCCGTGAAGGACTGCGGCTTCACCCAACGACAACCCGATGAACCCTCCTTCCGATGGTTCGCCATCCAAGACGACATCGAAGTCGTTCTGGAGATCCTGTGCCCGGAGGATGAGGAGATCCAGCGGCGCATCCGCAGGAAGGTCGAAGTCGATGGCGGCAGCGAACTCGCGGCGCTGCAGGTTCGAGGCGTGGAGTTGGCCGCCCGCGACTTCGTCGAAGTCGCCTTGGACGAAGAAGTGACAGAGCTCGGCGAACGCGGCGCGATCGGTCTTCGCGTAGTGGGCCCGACGACGCTGCTCGCGCTCAAGGCCCAGGCGCTCGCGGACATCGACAAGCCCAAGCACGCCTACGACATCGTGTGGCTGTGCGACGCATGGCCCCACGACGCCGGCGAGCCACACGGCGCGGCCGCGCTCGCTCACGTCATCCAAGCCTCTGCCGTGCGAGGTGAGCCGTTCATCACCGAGTCACTGGCGACGATGCGAGCCCTGTTCGCTTCTCCCACCGCACCCGGACCCGTCGCGTACGCGCAGACCGTCGGGGGTGACTCGCCCAGGCTCGAGCAGCTCAGCCGTTACGCGAGCGGCTTGATCACCGGACTGCTCGATGCGATAGAACGAAGCGGATAGCAACTACCCGATCCCCGGACAGGTGCTGCGGAGGCGCGGTCTGCGAACCTCACCGGTCTTCGTCGGGGTCTGTTCAAACGATATGCGACGGGGCCAGCTTCTCAAGGCCCACGCCAAGCGGAGCGGAATCCGACATGGAAAATCCGTTGCCAGAGCGCCGTGCCTTCACCTACCATTGCCGCGCTTACCTATGAGCGAGGAAACGATGAGACGAGCACGCTTAGCTGAAGAGATGCGGCGCCTCGATATCGAGGTTGCCTTCTCCGCGCGCGCCCTAAATAAGGGTCAACGCGCGGGTTGGCTGCACGCGCAGATCGGAGGTTTCGCGAAGAGGTAGTTCGTCCTCGTTCCCGTTGAGGGCTCTCTTCGCGAAGAAGAGGGCCTTTTCGTTTGCCTTCGAACGGGCGTGGCGTAGTGGGAGCGCGGCTGGCTCCAACCCAGCAGGCGGGGGTTCGATCCCTCCCGCCCGTGCACCGCCGCCTGCTCCAACGAGATGTGGCGCAACGGTAGCGCACCGGATTTGGGATCCGGGGGTTGGGGGTTCGAGTCCCTCCGTCTCGACGATGGGCCTGTAGCTCAAGGACGGAAGAGCGCCTGGTTTGCACCCAGGAGGCTGTCGGTTCGAATCCGACCGGGTCCACGAACGCAAGCACTTTGACAACTGCACAGCGCGACGAAGGCGCGTAGCTCAACGGCGAGAGCGTCCGTCTGATACGCGGAAGACAGGTGGTTCGACTCCACCCGCGCCTACTGCACACGCCCGTAGCTCAACGGAGCAGAGCGCCAGGCTTCGAACCTGGAGGTTGGGAGTTCGAATCTCTCCGGGCGTGCTCATTGTCAGGTGGCGCAATCGGTAGCGCGGCGGATTGTTACTCCGCGTCCGTGCGGGTTCGAATCCCGCCCTGACAGCCACCGGCCCGGGCTGGTGCAACTGGCAGCACGGCACGCTCTGGACGTGCAGGTCGGGGTTCGAATCCTTGGCCCGGGGCTTCGATGCGGGTGGTTGGGCGTGGCGCCCGGCGCGTCTCATAAGCGCGCGATGCGGGTTCGATCCCCGTGCCCGCTACTCAATTGGTTCCGTGGTGCAGTGGGAGCACTCCGGCTCGTCACGCCGGCGGCGCGGGTTCGATCCCCGCCGGAACCGCGAACATCGCCAGATAGCTCAGGAAGAAGAGCGCCCGGTTGAAGCCCGGGAGACGGAGGTGCGATTCCTTCTCTGGCGGCAAGAGATGCACGCTTTTCATGCCGCGATGGCTCACACGGAAGAGCAGCTGTCTCGTAAACAGCAGGAGCAGGTTCGAGTCATGCACGCGGCTCGTCGGGACAACCCAGCAGCGCGCCCGCATCACGGGCGACGTTCTGCGCATCGGTCCGACTTGGTGGCAACCACTAGTTGGGAATGGGTTCGAGTCCCTGTCCGCGCACGCTCGCAAGGGTCGGCGGGTCAAGCCGCAGCAGGTTCAAGGCTCTGCAGGTCTAGAACCTCCGCCTCGAGTCTGTGACCCTTCGAGCGTCGCGCAATTCGAAATCGACAACAAGAAAGGAGTGATGGCCATGCAGCAGTTCCCGATGCGGCAGTTTCAGATGATGATGTTCGGCCCTCAGGCAGGCGTGCGTCGCGGCCCGTTCCTGAAGGTCACGATCTTCGAGTTCCAGCGCGGCATGCTCTACCGGCGCGGTCGCTTCGTGCGCGTGCTCGAGCCGGGCCGGTACTGGCTGCGGGCGCGCGACACGATCGTGCGCGCGATCGACATCCGGCCTGCGTTCGTGACGATCCCCGGTCAGGAGGTCCTGAGCGCCGACGGCATCACGCTCAAGGTCAGCGTCGCCGCGCAGTACGAGATCGCCGATCTCGACGTCGCGTTCAACAAGACGGCCGACGCGACGGCGGCGATGTATCTCGTGCTTCAGATGGCACTGCGCCAGATCGTCGGTCAGGCGAAGATCGACGAGCTGCTCGAGACCCGCGCGCAGTTTGCCGAGCGGCTCACGACGATCGCCGTCGAGCCGGTCGCGGCGCTCGGCCTGCGACTGCTCGCCGCGGACATCAAGGACATCATGTTCCCCGGCGAGCTGAAGAAGATCTTCGCGCAGGTGGTCCAGGCCAAGCAGGAGGGACTCGCCGCGCTCGAAAAGGCGCGTGGTGAGACGGCCGCGCTTCGCAACCTGGCAAACGCCGCGCGCGCGGTCCAGGAGAACCCGGCGCTGCTGCAGCTCCGGATGCTCCAGGCCGTCGCCGGTCAGCCGGGCAGCACGCTCGTGGTCGGCGTGCCGGGCGCGCTCCCGGTCATGCCGAAGAACGAGCGCGAGCCTCCGCGCGAGGCCGAGTGAGGAGGGCTGGGTCCGAGAGAAGCAGTCTCGGATCCAGCCCGCTCGCGCATGTGGTTCCCGACCAAACGAAAGAAGGTGAAAGATGGCCGACGTGTACGCGGGCCTCGACTGTGAGATGACAGGCACAAATCTGGACGTGCATGACGTTTGCCAGATCGGCGTTTACCTGAACGGGCATGACCCATTCGTTTCAGACGTGCTTCCGAGTCGACCACACATCTTCGACCCGAAGGCACTCGCCGTGAACGGGTTCACGCGAGACCGCCTTGAGGCCGCACCGTCCGCGGCGTTCGTGGATGCGCAGTTGCTCGCATGGCTCGAACAGCGCCTCGAAGGCGCCGAAGCTCACCCCGTCGGATGGGGCGTGAGCTACTTCGACATGCCCTTCGTACGCAAGGCCCTGCCCGAGACGTGGCGGAGGCTCTCTCGCCGGTCGGTGGAGCTGACGTCCGTGTGCTTCGTCCTTGCCGGGAAGAAGGAGATCCTCGACACCGGCAAGGCCGGCCAGACCCTTGGATGGAGGGGTTGGAAACGCGCTTCGAAGCGCTTCGCCGAGGAACGACTCGCCGAGTTCTACGACCAACCACGCTGGCATGATGCCGGCTACGACGCAACGGCCGCGTACTACTCTTTTGAGTTCCTCAAGCAAGCAGTTCACGGTTGAGTTTTCTATGTTGCGGGAGACTCGCTCCCTTCTCTTGAAACCATGGATAACTGCCCGCATCTGCTTCCGCCATTGCGCCAAGTCTTGCACCACTCTCTCGCGGAATCGCTCGCACGCGCCCGGACCGAGCCGAACGAAGCCGGAATACAAACCGTTGCTGACGTACACAAACGCAATTCGCGCGCACACCATCGCATTCATCAGGGCCAAGGTGAGGGCTCTTCAAAACCGGTGCGCCGGCCAACGCCGGTGGGTGGGTTCGATTCTCTCCGCCTCCGCTGTCTTCGCGCGCGCTAGGTGCGGCGTTTGCACGCCAGGACGGGGCGTTTGGGGAGATGGCGCAGGCCCATCCAGGCGAGCCCGGCGATGTGACTCGAGACGTCCTCGACCGAGGGCTTTCGGGTCTCGGTCCACCACTGGCCGACGAAGGTGACCATGCCGACGAGCGCGTGAGCATAGATCGGGGCGGCCTTGGTGTCGTAGCCGGCCTTCTTCAACTCGGCTGCGAAGATCTTCGACACTCGATCGGCCACGTCGTTCAGCAATCCCGACATGCCGCCGGTCGCCGTCTCGACCGGAGCGTCGCGAGTGAGCACCGCAAATCCGTCGGGCTGCTCCTTGACGTAGGTGAGGAACGCAAGGGCCGCGCTTTCGAGCCGTTCTCTTGGAGTGCCTTCGGAGATCGCCTCGGTGATCCGCGCGACGACGTGCTCCATCTCGCGGTCGACGATGACGGCGTAGAGACCTTCCTTGCCTCCGAAGTGCTCGTACACGATCGGCTTGGAGATCTTGGCGCGGTCGGCGATCTCCTCGACGGACGCCGCCTCGAAGCCGCGCTCGGCGAACACGCGGCGGCCGACCTCGATGAGCTGCGCGCGTCGCGCGGAAGCCTTGAGGCGGCTCGGCTTGTCCTTGTCGTCCGGCATCGGTTGACAAGCATACTACGCGAGCGTAACCTACGGCTCCGTAAGTTACGCTCGCGTAATATCGACACGGCGGGCCGTCCGTCGCGCCCGCCGCGAATCGAGGTGAACGCCGTGGAAACAACCCACGCGACCATCCACGGGAACCGCATCGGCTATCGGACGACGGGCCAAGGCCCCGCGATCGTCCTGATCCACGGGATGGCAGGCAGTTCCGAGACGTGGGAACCGATCATGCCGGCCCTCGCAGCGCATGGGACGATCATCGCCCCGGATCTGCTGGGCCACGGCGCGTCCGCCAAGCCCCGCGGGGATTACTCGCTCGGGTCCCAAGCCGCCGGCATTCGCGACTTGCTCGTCGCACTGGGTCACGAGCGCGCGACGATCGTCGGGCATTCGCTCGGGGGCGGCATCGCAATGCAGTTCGCGTACCAGTTCCCCGAGAGGTGCGAACGACTCGCCCTCGTGTCCTCGGGCGGCCTCGGACGCGAGGTCAGCGTGCTGCTGCGGGCACTGTCCGTCCCGGGCGCCGAATACGTCCTCGCCGCCGGCTACGCGCCCTTCGTGCTGAAGGCGGGCGCCGCCGTCGCCTCATGGCTCGGCAAGCTCGGCCTGCGACCCGCTCCGGCCGCCGCCGAGATCTGGCGGAGCTACGCATCGCTGACCGATCCCGAGGCGCGCGCCGCGTTCATCCACACGCTCCGCGCCGTCGTGGACCTGGGCGGCCAGCGCGTGAGCGCGCGCGACCGTCTTTACCTGACGTCCGAGATGCCGACCCTGATCGTGTGGGGCGACGGCGATCCGTTCATCCCCGTCGCGCACGCGCTCGCCGCGCACGAGGCGATGCCCGGAAGCCGTCTGGAGATCCTGCCCGAATCCGGCCACTATCCGCATCGCGACGCGCCCGAGCGCTTCGCGGCACTGCTGTGCGACTTCCTGTCGCACACCGAGCCTGCCGCCGTTTCGGCGAACGCACTGCGCGCGGGTGGCGCGCGATGAGCGTCGGCACGCTCGCTCAAACCGGCGTCGCGCGTCCGAGCATGCGCGGACGCCTGCACCAGATCGCGTTCATCTGCTCCATCCCGATGGGCATCACCCTGGTCGCGATGGGGCGCACCCCGCTCGCGCGCGCCTCCGCGGCGGTGTACGCGCTGAGCCTGGCCGCCCTCTACGGCGTCAGCGCCTCATACCACCGGCTTACCTGGTCGCCGCGCGCGCGCCGGCGCATGCGACGCCTCGACCATTCAACGATCTTCGTGCTGATCGCCGGAACGTACACGCCGGTCACGGTGCTGGTTCTCACCGGCGTGTGGCGCGCGTCAATCATGGTTGCCGTATGGGCAATCGCGCTGCTCGGGATCACGCTCAAGATCACTCGCATCGAGCGCATGGATCGACTCGGCGTCGTCTTGTACGTCGCGCTCGGATGGACCGCGATCGTCGGCATGCCGCGCATCGTCGCGAACCTGAGCGTGGCCGGCATCGTGCTCCTGGTCGCAGGCGGCGTGCTGCATTCCGCCGGAGCCGTCGTCTACGCGCGCCGCCGCCCCGACCCGAACCCGCGCGTCTTCGGCTACCACGAAGTCTTCCACTCGCTCGTCATCGCCGGCAGCCTGTGCCACTACGCTCTGATCACAACCCTCGTCCTCGCGCGCTGACGCGCGCGCGCGGCGCTGATCCCCAAGGGTCCGGCGGATGTCCGACTTCCCGCCAGACCGATGCGAATCGTGGTTTGAAAAGCAGGTTCAGGTTCTCGCCGATCGTGAAGACGGCCTCCGCGTAGCCGGCTTCCCATGAGTCGAACATCCGGCGTGGCGCTACGAGATCCGGCCCATCGCACGGAGCACCGCTGGTTGGCGGCGTGTCCAGTAACTCGCGACTTCGTTCTTCGTGCGCGGCACGAGATCGTCCTCGTCTACGTCGTCGAGGTAACCGAGCGCTTCCACGATGTGCAACAGGGCGGATCCTGAGTCCTTCGGACGATATCTGTCCAGGAAGTCCCCAAGGCCCGTCTCGGCGGCGCCACGTTCGGCTTGCTCGATCGCCATGAGGTCGAAGTAGTCGCGAAGTTCTCCTCGATCCTCGATGACCTTCAACTTCATCGCGACGAGATCGCGCATCGACGCCACGCGGAGCGTGCCCACGGTGCTGTCGTCATCGACGGCATGATGACTGCGCGCGTCGAGGAACTGGATCCTGGTTGCAGAGAACACTCCGCTCAATGTCGTCTCAGTGTGCATCGTGACCGCGAAAGGACCGGCCTCCGCGAGCGCCCTCGCCAGACCGTCGAGATCGATATCGTGGTCAAAGAAGAAGTCCAGGTCGCGGCTGATCCGATGCCGGAGGTGGACGGTGATCGCCGTGCCGCCGGCAAGATACGCAGGTGCCGGCACCAAGGGTCCGACGGACTCCCAGGTGCGCACCGTGTCAGCGGGAAGGAACCCGCGAAGGTCTTCGGGGATCACGGGCACACTCCTGCGCAATGTTCTCGGCGAGCCGTCGCCGCCGAGCGTTGATGCCGCGGGTCTGTGCAGCATGCCTCCAGGCCGCCTCATCCAGATGCGCCGCGCCCCACGCGAGTCCATCGAGATCGCCGCTGGTGACAAGCCTGCGCGCGATGTACGCCGACGAGCTGTCGAGACGGAGCTGATTCCAGTGCGTATTCCAAAAGAGATGGAGAAGTTCATTCGGCACGCGCCGCAATGGCGCGCTCGGTCGGACGGGAAGTTGCGTGCGCGATATCCGCGGCGCGAGGGTCTTCCAAAGCGAAGTCGAGCGACCGATCCGATAGATAGCCGTATCGCGCACCCGTCCAAGCGCGAGCCGTTCCGGCTCCTGCTGCACAAGGCCGCATTGCGTGAGCATCGAGAGACTCTTGAGGGCCGTTGCGGGGGACACTCCGGCGCGACGCGCGAGCGCGCGCGCCGACACCAACCCGCGGGGCGCGCGAGCGAGCGCTGCCAGTACCTGCACGTCGGCACGGGACCAACGCGCGGCACGATCGGTTGGCACTGCCCCGATGGTTGAGCGCAGGACGGCGCGCTGCTGCGGGCGCACGACCGTGGTGGCGTTCCGGGCGCTGCCGGCGCGCGCCAGCCGCATGCCTAGTTCAGCCGCGGTCCGGCGAACGCGATCGACCGACACGCCCAACTCACGCGCAACTTCCGGCAGCGAATATATCGTGTCCACATGCGCCAGTGTAGCGCGTTTTGAACAGCATATTGCGATCACGACCTCGCGTCTGCCCAGGCCCCTGACCAGCAATGACGCAGTTGCTATTTGTTGGAGACCTCGCCGAACAGATCCACACCGGGAAGAGGGACTCCGGCCTGGGTGATGGTCCGGGCGAGGTTCCGCAGGGCTGCCGTGTTGAGATTCGGCACGACGCCGCGCACGTACGGAACCGCCTCTTCCGTCGCACCGGCGAGAGCACCTTGGTCTTGAATGAGGGGCTTGTAGCGCCAGCCTTCGTATAGCGGCTTCTGGTCGAACACGTGCGGGTTGCCCGCACCGACGGCCGCCGCCGGATCGTCGGCAGTCTGGCCGGCCAACAGCGTCGGAATGTCAACCATGCCGCTCTGCCCGGGCGGCACGACGTTGTACGTGCGAAATCCCGGCCCAACCCCGAAGTCGTGCAATTGGTTGAAGCTTCCGCGATTCATGCGCTCCATCGTGATGTCGGGCGCCCCACCAAGCGAGGGAACCGAACTCACGATCACGGGTTCACGCCAGGTCGATTGATCACCCGACGAGAATCTCGTCTTCAACGCCGCGACCGTTTGGGCCAGGGTCGACACCATCAACTCCACGCACGATTGCGGTGCGCAGTAGTTGCGCGAAGGCGTCAGCGTGGTCGGCGCCGGTAACCCGGGAACCTGGAACTCCGAGTCATGCGTGAGGACGTGGTAGAGCACGCTGTCGGGTGTGAGATAACTCCCGTGATCGTCCTCGTTGCTGCTATCGATAACGAGCGGGAAGTCCATGCTGCGGCTGTACGACCCGAGCGCACCGTCTAGAAGACCGCCCTGCAAGCGGCGCCGCCACTCGCGGTAGATCGCCACCCCGGGCGAACGATACGTCTGCTCCGAGCCCGACCGCAGCAGCGGCGCGCCGTCATCGCTCCACTGCTTCATCTTCTCGTACGCCTTGTACTCAACCGAGTCTACGGACGTTCCCTCGACGGCAAACGCCTTGGCAAGGAAGGGCAAGACCGTAAGCGCGTGGATGTCGCTCGTGGCCGCCTTGCGAATGATGCCGTTGACCGAACTCACGCAGCCGAGCGGGTCGGTGCCGATCCGGTAGTCGTCTTGCGTGAAGCAACTCGGAACTGTCGTGGGGTCGGCGTCACCCTCGTTCAACTTGATCGGAGTATCGGATGCGATGAGGCGGTCGACCTCGCGGGAGATGCCTTCCATCCGGTGCCTCGGCCCCCACAACTCGCGCGCTTCACCGGCTCCGCCCCACCCCTTGATCGGCTTGTTGTTCCAGTTGGCGAAGTAGCCCTGTGCGGGGTTGACGATCGTTGCCGCCTTCTTGCCGTCGGTGGTCAGGATGGCGGAGTTGGCGACGTAGTCCTTGCCGTCCGGTCCTCTGCGCCACTCGTGGCCGAGTCCGGGAAGCGGCAACCGCGGGTCGGTGTTGTCGGGACGCAGCGGTGTGAGCCCACGATGGAAGTATGCGATGTCACCACTGGTCGAGGCGTAGTTGAAGTTGAAGGTGAAAGGAAAGCCCTCAAGAGCCTCCTCGACGCTGTTCGGGCCGGTGAGCGTCGTCTTCCGGCCGAGATTCAGCCAGGTCGCCGCACCCTTCAGATCCTGCATCCAGTGCGCTTTCTTGTGGCTGAATGCGACGTGGTTCTCCGCGTCGATGAAGAAGACCGGACCGTGGACGGTGCGGCACAACTCTTGAACGACCGGGCGGACCGGCGGCGTCGCGCGCGCCGGATCGTCGGGCGACACGCCGGGAGAATCGGGAGGACTGGTCGGGTTCATGCGCACGAGGAAGGTCTCGGTGCGACAGTCCATGTCCTGCCAGTGACCCGGCTCGCCGTACTGCCGGAGGTTATCGGGGTTCAATCTCTCAACGTATGTGTCGATCTGATCGTCGATCCCCGACGTGATCGTGAAGGCCAAAGTGCTGGTTCTGCCCATGATGTTGCCGGGCCCGAGCGGCAGATTGACGCCGACCGAGTCGTAGTGCGGCGTGTGCAGGCCGGATTCCCAGAAGAAGCTCGGCGTCGAGTAGCCGACTTGCGGCCCACCTCCAAGCATCGGGTGCCCGGTCGAGGTGTGGCTGCCCGCGATGACCAGAGCGTTGGAATGACCTGGGGAGAACAGCCCGCCGATGCCGAGCCGCTTCCCGACGCTGTCGATGGCTGCCTCTTCGGCGCGCTGGGCTGCCGCCGCCTTGCATATCGCCGGCCCAATCTGCGGATCGTTCACGAGCGCCATTTGGGCGGCGCTGAAGCGCCCGACCTTGTTCGGCCACACGGCCTCGCCTTCGTTGATGGTCGTGGGCGCGTCCGGGTCGTCGATCCAGAACAGGTCGTCGAAGACACCTTTCGCTTCTTGCTCACTGTTGAGTCGCGAAGACAGGTCCGACAACATGCAGGCGTTCTGCACCTCGTGGCCGCCCTCCGCGCCGAAGATGCTCAGACCCACTGCGGCGAATGCGATCGAGTCCGTCACCGTCCACGGCTGCGGCAATGTTCCGAGCGCGAGGTACTCGGACGGGAGCTTGTTGACGGGATCGGCAAGATCCTCAGCGATGCGCAGATTCACTCCATCGACAAAAGCCATGAATGAGTCCGCCGACGCCGGATCGGTCTTTTGCAACTCGGCGAACATGTCTTGACGCTCAGGCTCGGTGTACAACTCCCGTCGGATGGCGATGTCGAACTCGGCCGCAGTCTGTCCGCCGATCGCATCCTGATCGCCGACCAGTTCGGCAAGCCGGCCCTTCCCGGCGCGCCGCAAGATCTCCATCTGGAAAAGCCGGTCCTCGGCAAGGGCGTACCCGGACGCGAAAGCGCCCTTGAGGTCGTCGTCGGCAAAGATGTGCGGCACCCCGTACGAATCGCGAAGGATCTTGACGGTTTCCTGCGTCGGTTGCGCCGTCGCGGTAAGGCCCGTCGAGGCGACCGCGAGGCAAGCGGCGAGAGCGAGCACTCTTGTCTTCATAAGAAGCCGGTTCGATGCCTTCGGTCTGATTCCTTCCCGGGCACCCCGTAGAATCCTCAGCCATGAACAGCGAGGAATTCTCGGACGAACCCGCGAGTTCGTGCCCTCCTGAGAAACGCAGCGGGGTCTGAAGGATGCTTCATCCGGCCGTGCGTCGGACTATGACTCCATCTGAACTGGCGGCGCGCTTGGCGGCCGGGTGGACGCCCACGCTGCTCGATGTGCGCACGGCATTAGAGTGGCGACAGGAGCGGATCCCTGGTTTTCAGCACCGCTCGCTCTTGCGCGCGCTGCGAGTGAACGCGCGCGGCCCCACCGTCGTGGCTTGCCGCAGCGGACATCGCGCGCAGATTGCCGCCGGGCGGATGCGCGGCGAGGTGTACGTGCTCGACGGTGGAGTGAAGGCGTGGGAGAAGGCCGGCCTTCCGATCGAGCGCGGCAAGGCGGATGCGGTGAGTCGCCTCATCGATCTGGTTGACTTGCTCGGCTTTCGACGCTGGCGGCGCAGGATCGCCTCGGGCGCGCGCGGCCTGGTGATGGAACTCGGCGCGGGAAACGGCCGCAACGCTGCTTTCTATCGGCCCGGGGTGCGACTGGTCGCCGTGGAACCCGATCCCGAAGCGTTGCGCGCCCTGCAGTCCGGGAACCAAGCAAAGGGTGCGTTCGTGGTGTGTGCTCGCGCCGAAGCCTTGCCGTTCCGCGACAACGTATTCGACACGACGGTCGTCACCCTGGTGTTCTGCAGCGTCGATGACCCCGATCGCGCGGCTACCGAACTCGCACGCACGCTCAAGGACGACGGTGAGGTGCGCGGCGCCGAGCATGTGCTCGCGCGGGGACTGCTCGGACGACTCCTGAAGATCATGGCGCCCTCGTGGCACCGGATGACAGGCAGTTGCCGGATCGACCGCACCACGATGGAGACGTTCGCGCGCGCCGGACTCCAGCCGACGGTGCGCGCGCGCCGCCGGGGGCATGTTCGTTGCATATACGGCAACCAAGGCCGGCTAAACCGATTCCTGGAACCCCACGAGTAGTAGGCTTTTCCTTCCGAAGTTCCCCTTGATCGGAGGTTCGGATGCCGCGGCTAATGGTCGTCTCGGGACTCCTCCTGGCTCTGATGTTTGGATGCAGTTCAAAGCCGACGCCACAGGCAGAGTCGAGCGCAGCGAACACACTCCCTCAGGGTTCGCAGGCGGTCGAACTGGATCCGGCTGATTTCGTGGGCGCGATCAACCATACGTATTGGCCGATGAAGCCGGGAAGCACTTGGGTCTACCGCGAGATTGCCGACGACGGAACCGCCCAACGGGTCGAGATCACCGTCATGAGCGAAACCAAGAACATCCTTGGGATCAAGGCTACGGTCGTTCACGATGTCGTCACCGAAGAAGACGCGGTTATCGAGGACACCTTGGATTGGTATGCGCAAGACCGCGTCGGGAACCTGTGGTACCTCGGCGAGGACACCAAGGAGTACGAGAACGGAAAGGTAGTCAGCACTGCGGGATCGTGGGAGGCGGGGCAGAACGGAGCACAGGCAGGAATCATCCTTCCCGCAAGACCGCGAGTTGGAATGACCTACCGGCAGGAGTACCTCAAGGGCCAAGCAGAAGATGCCGCCAGCGTCTTGAGTCTCGACGAACTTGCCGAGGTTCCGCACGGGTCCTTCTCCGACGTTTTGCTCACCAAGGACTACACCACGCTCGAACCAAATCTGCTCGAGTACAAGTTCTATGCCAAGGGCATCGGCCCGGTGCTGGTGCTCGCGGTATCGGGAGGCAGTGGGCGCGAGGAACTCGTGTCGTTCAAGGCGGGATGAACTGTCTCACCACGTCCAACGGCCGAACCTAGTCGCTCATCTTGTAGGCGCCTTTGAGCGCGAACACGTGGTCTTTCCACACGCGCTCGTAGCGCGCGGTGTCCACCACGGGCTTGCGGATCATCTTCAGCGCCAGCGCCATCTGCGACGCCGAACTCGACGGCTTTGAGTACAACTGCAGCGCGAACTTAGAGAAGTCCCTCACCATGAAGTCGAAGATCTGATCGAGCAGGTCGTCCTCGATGCCGTAGATCTTGGCGTTCTCGATGATGAGTTGTCCGTAGGCCACAAGAGTGAACAACTCGCCGAGGGTGAGCAGGTAGTCGATGTCGCGCTGCTGCGACTCGTCCGGCGGAGACGTCGTCAGCCACTCCTTGAGTAGCGCGATCTGCTCCCGGAACACTGCGGCGTTCGGCAGATCGACCTGCGCGTAAGCGAGGTTGTAGTCGTGGAAGCGGATCTTGCCGAGGCCGCGCGTCGGCCCTTGGTGCCACAAGAACTCGTCCTCGGTCGCCTCGTTTCGCTGCGCGATCTCGGGGAACGTGTCGGGGTTCAAGAAGTAGTTGGCCATGAACTTCACGATCAAGGCCATGTTCACGTGAACGGTGCCCTCGAGTTTCGGCAGCGCGCGGATGTCCCGGGCAGCCATCTCGAAGTAGGTGTCTTTCTCAAAACCCTTGGCGGCGATCACGTCCCACAGCAGGTTGATGACTTCCTCTCCCTGAGTCGTGACTTTCATCTTCACGATCGGGTTGTAGAGCAAGTACCGGCGATCCTCGTGCGAGGCGGCGCGCATGTAGTCCGAGGCGCGCAGCGCGAAAAGCTTCATCGCGACCAGGCGCGCGTACGCGTCGGTCAGCAGTTGGCGAACGTGCGGGAAGTCGGTGACGGGATTGCCGTAAAGAATGCGGCCGGCGGCGTGGTCGATGGCTTCGTAGAAGGCGTGCGTGCAGATTCCGATCGATGCCCACCCGAGGTTGAACTTGCCGACGTTCACCGTGTTCAGCGCAGCGTCCCACGCGTCCCGCCCAACCGACAGCATGTCTTCTGCGGCGACCGGGTAATCGTTGAGGGCGTACTCGGCGACGAAGTTCTGTGAATTGACAACGTTTTGCACGCACTCGTAGCCGGGTTCGCCCGACCCGACCGTGAAGAACACGTAGTCGCCGGTGTCCTGCATCTTCCCGAAGGTCGAGACCAAGGCTGCGACGTTTGCGTTTCCGATGTAGTACTTGCGTCCGTTGGCGAGGAACGTGCCGTCGGGCTGCGCGCGCAGCGACATCTCGGTCGAGTAGAGGTCGGCGCCGTGCTCCTTCTCCGACAACCCAAACGCGAACACGCCGCCTTCCTTCAGCAACTGAGCGGTCTTGCGCTTCGCGGCCTCGTTGTCGCTCATCCAGATCGGCCCGAGTCCGAGGATGGTGACCTGCCAGGTGTACCAATACGGAAGGCCGTAAAAGCCGAGGATCTCGTTGAACTCGCAGTTGCGCCAGGTATCCCAGCGCGTTCCCTCGCCGAGGCCGGCGGGCGTAAGAAGAGTGGCGAAGAGACCTTCGGCCGCCTGGAAGTCGAGGAAGTCCTGATACCAGGTTCGCTCGTGGTCGTCTCTCTTGATCTTGCCACGGCCCTTGGCTTCGAAGAACGCGATCGTCTTGCGCATGATCTCGCGCGAGGCGGGATCGCCGGGATACTCGCGATCATGGTTGGAAGGATTGAGGAGCACCATGCTGCTTCCCCCTTCGTCGGAATCGAACGTCCGGCCACCGGATCAAAACGAGCGCGCGCCGGCCGAGCGGACGTTAGCCCTCGGGAATCGACGCCGTCAACACGCCGAAATGAAGCAGCAACCGTGGCCGTCGGGGCGATGCGCCCATCGACAACACGAAAGGAGTGATTGCATTGGCACGTGCACAACTGTTCGCTCGCGCGGGCACGCATCGCGGCCCGTTTCTCAAGGTCGTGATCTTCGAGTTCCAGCGCGGAATGCTGGACCGGCGCGGCCGCTTCGCGTGCGCGCTCGAGCCCGGCCGCCACCGGCTGCGCGCGCGACACGCTCGTGCGCGCGATCGACATGCGGCCGGCGTTCGTCACCGTCCCCGGCCAGGAGGTGCTCTCGGCCGACAGCGTGACGCTCAAGGTCAGCCTCGCCGTGCAGTACGAGGTCGCCGACCTCGACGTTACGTTCAACAAGACGGCCGACGCGCCGGCGGCGCTGTAGCGCTGCGGTGCCGCGAGGGCGTCCTTCCGCGGCGAACATCAACCGGCGATGGCACCAGCGATCCGTGCGTCGGTGACCACGATCCCGCTGCCATCGACAAGGACAGCCTCTTCGTCCCCCACCCTCACGTAGCCGGTTTCAACGTCGAAGAAGTCCGCCTGGTGTTCGCGGACCGAAGCGCGAACCTCATCAGCGGATACCTCGTCGTCGACCCAGGGAATCCAAAACAGTGGAGTCAGCGGAGTGATCCACGGCGGTGACTCGTCGGCCAAAGGCACCATAGCGAACGCGCGCCCGGACGCACGCCCGAGTGTGTTCACGACCAACAGTCCGGCGCCCTGCTCAAACGAGTTGAGTATGAGCGTGACCTCCCCAGGCTCGAACGGCGCGCAGAGGCGAACGGTGTTCCAGAATGACGTCCCCACATGCAGGCAACCTGATCCGGTCGAGGCGTCCAACACACCGCCCGAGTCGACCACCGCCGCCGGGCCGAAGTCAATGATCCCGGAGACCCGCTCCCAGAAGTCCTGACCCCTGGAGCTTCCGATAAAGACGATCTCACCCGATGCTTCGGCGACGAGACTGGGGCTCGCGCGTCCGGGGAGCACGGAAGCGCAAGTGGCAGCCAAGACCGAAACGAGGACTTTACCGACCGTTCCCATGCCCGGGCAGTTCGACAAGTCGATGTGACTCTCCTGCTCGATCACGCTTGCCCGGCGCGTGACGCTGGGCGAATATCGCGGCGAGCAAAGGAAACATGCACCACGGCGCTGCTGAAGACCCGCGGACCGCCGGTCGCATCCTTCATCGGGTACGTGGGTACGACCTCCTCGACCCGCTCGTCTGGCCGGCCCGACGGAAGCCGATCGAGCCGGCAACCCCCGTCACCTGAGATCTCCCCAAAAAGACAAATCGGTCGGAAGGAACTCGGCGCGCGCGCGGCGAAGAGGGCGCCGCGACAGGACTCACCAGGTCCTGCCCACACCATCCGCTACCCGCCTGGGGGGTTGCCCGTGAAGCTCACGCGTCTCCGTCTCGTTGCAGTTCCGTTCGTCGCGATCATGCTGGTCGTCGGCGCGTTGAGCACCTCTCCGGCAAGCGCCTCGCCGACCGATCTGTTTACGCTCGGAACCGTGAGCATGAGCCCGGGCTTTGCGGCCGACATCGCAGCCCTTCCCACAACCTCGCCGTACGGGGCCTTCGTCCACTTCACCGGCGGTGCGGAGACCGAGCATCGCGCCTTGCTCGCCGGCTACGGCCTGACCGTGGCCGAGAGCTACCCCGAGATCAAGGTCGACTATGCGCTGGGCAACATCGCAGCCTTCCGCGTGCTGACGCGCGCCCCGGGGATCTCTTACCTCGAGAGCGACCGCGCCCTGAAGTTCCTGAGCGACACCGAGGAGTGGGCGACGCGCTCACGCGTCGCCCAGGAAGCGGTTTCGGGTGGACCGTACTTCGACGCATCCAGCCGCGCGCTGACCGGCGAGGGGATCGGCGTCGCCATCGTCGACTCCGGGATCAACGCCCCCCACCCCGACCTCGCGAACCGCGTGAAGAACAACTACAAGATCGTCTGCACGACGCCGGGCTTCATCAACACGACCACCGAGCAGTGCTTCGGCCCGCTGGAGTTCGTCGACGTCGGCAACCAGGCCTCGACGGACACGTCCAGCGGCCACGGCACACACGTCGCGGGAATCGTCGCGGGAGACGGCACCGCCTCGACCGGGCCGTACCCGGGCGCAGCGCCGAACGTCCGCGGTGCGTTCACCGGCGTCGCCCCGGGCGCAACGCTCTACGGCTTCGGCACGGGCGAGGCAGCCAGCGTCCTGTTCGCGACGGAAGCGTTCCAGTACATCTACGACCACTACGACGAGTTCACTCCGCGCATTCGCGTGATCAACAACTCCTACGGCGACACCAAGGGCACGGCCTACGACCCGAACAGCGTCTTCTCCAAACTCGTCCGGACGCTCGTGCAAGAGAAGGGCGTCAGCGTCATCTTCGCCGCGGGGAATGACGGCGGAGACGGCACCGCGGACCAGACCTCCTCGTTCTCCAAGGATCCCACTCCGGGCGTCGTCTCCGTCGCGAACTACGACGACGCCGCCTCGGGCAACCGCGACAACGTCCTGTCGTCGGACTCCAGCAGAGGCGCAAGCGGAAACCCGACGACTTACCCCGACGTCTCGGCGCCGGGAACGATGGTGACGTCGCCGTGCGTCCGGGAGACGCAGCCCGTGTGCAACCTCGGCGTGGACGAGGTCAGATGGGCGCCGTACTACGGGACGATCTCGGGAACGTCTATGGCCACGCCGAATGTCGCGGGCGACTTGGCGCTCCTGTATCAGGCGCGACCCGGCCTCACGCCGCCGGAAGCTGAGGCACTGCTTCAAGACACGGCACACAAGTTCTCGGCCGGCTCCGCCTATGTGACCGATCCGCAGAACGCCGGCACGACGACGTCGGTGGACAAGGGCGCCGGGCTCGTCGATGTCGTCGCGGCGCTGAACGCGCTCGGCGTCGCGCACCAGACGAAACTGGACGGCAGCGGCCCTGCGTCGGTTCACATCAACCAGCCGGGCGACGGCGACACCTCGAACGGGGCCGGTCAGATCGCCGTTTCCGGAACAGCGGACGACGGCGTGCTCCCACCGGTTGTCCCGGCTGAGGAGACGATCTTCGACGGCGACTCCGGCGACTTCAGCGGGCCGGGCGCCGCGGACATCGCGAAGCTGACGGTCCAGGAAACACCGGCCGGCGCTCCGACGCCCGGCCTCACGTACCGGATGACAGTGCGGGACGCGACCGACTTCGGCAACGTTCCGTCGGTCAGCCTCCGCGTGACGCAGAACGTCAATGGGCAGCCTTTCTTCACGAACATCAACGCGACGCCGGCGGCGGTCACGCCGGGTTCGGCGACTCCGCCGGGTGCGGTCGCGACAACTGCCAGCCGGTCCGGAAACACGATCACGTTCTTCATCCCGATGGCCAACCTCGGCAACCCACCCTCGGGCGCACCGGCGCACAACGTGTTCGCGTCGTCGTTCATCAACGCGGTCGTCGATGCAGCTCCGGGCCCCAAAGACCCGCAGACGGCCGGTGCCGACGTGATCGTGCGCCCGCAATCGGGACGCGCATACACCATCCTTCGTCCGGGAAACACCGTGCCGCCGGCTTCCCAGGTGAAGATCTCGGTGGACAACGGCCTGCCGCGGGCAACGACGCTCGCAGGCTCGAGCCCGAGCTACACGTGGTCTACTGCCATTGACGGAACCGCACTGGCGAACGGCTCGCACACTGTGACGGCAACGCTGTTCCTGAACGGGCTACCCGCCACGAGCCACACGGTGTCCTTCACAATCCAACGGACGCAGTCGTTCACCTATTCAGTTGCGATCACGAACCCCGCCGGGGGTGAGACGGTGCCACGAGCCGCCGTCCAGGTTCAGGGCACAACGTCGACAGACGATCCTGCGACCGCGCAAGTCGTGACACTCGAGGTGCACAACACGACGTTCTCGTCCGGCCAATTGACGGCGACCGGCACCTCTCCGTGGACGCTTGACTACGACTTCGGGACACTGACCGCCGGCATCTACGCGCTGACCGCGCGCTTCATCGTGAACACCGAGGTGAAGGCAACGACGGATATCACCGTCGTTGTTCCCACGCCGACCAGCAATGAGGTGTCGTGCTCGCCGCGCAACGCCGAGTTCTGGCGGGGCCGGTACAAGTCGGGCAGCAAGGTGCAGTACTTCACTTCCACCGAGGCCGACCAGATCGTCGCGCACGCGGTCGAGTTGTCCGACGGGTACTTCGCAAACACGAAGGACCTCAAGAGCGCGCTGAGCGCGAACGGAAACCAGACTGCCGAGAAGATGGCTGCTCGCGAGTTCGCCGCCCTGGTTCTGAATCTCTCGGCCGGCGACCTGTCGAAGCCGATGTCGTACCGCGCCGGGTTGTCCGGAGCGGAGCGGCTGGATCCCGGCGTCTACAACGTGACGACCGTCGGAGCGACCGTCAATGCGGCCGACGCGTGGGTGCGGTCGCAGTTCCCGGACCGAACCTCGGGCGGCGACCTCGGCGGCGCTACCGAACTGGGGATCGGCATCAACAACGATCAAGGGCTGCAGTGCTAACGACCGGGATCCGGCGGTGGTTCGAGGAGCACCGCCGGATCCCACAGCGTTGAGGTGATCGCGACCTCAGTTCGCCTTCCCGCCAGGGTGTACTTGCCGACGGTGCCGGTGGGTTCCCACGAATTCAGGCTCTTCTGAGGATCCGGCGCGCGCGCGTCGGTCACCAGGAGTTCGCTCGACGACACCCACACCGGCCCGAGCGCGCCTCGCTTTAGGAGAGTCTCCACGCCGCTGCGAAAGTCGTACACGTAGACGTCGGGCGGGCTGCCCGAGAGAAGTGCCTCGCGCGGAGTCTCCCCGAAGTACGAGGTGTCGTAGGCAACGCGGTTTCCGTCGGGAGAAACAACAAGGTTGTTTGCCCCGGGGCGCATGCCGAGATTGGTCCGCTCGCCCGACGCCACGTCGAGCGAGTGCCACGCAATCCCGCTGGTGCCCGCATACCCCCGGTAGTAGATCGTCCGTCCGTTGGGCGACCATCGGGCGTGCGTGCCACTCCACGGCGGACGGGTGTCTCGACCCTGCGCGTCGAGGAGGTGGATGGACTCGGTCGCATCCTTCCCGTCCGCTCCAACCGTGTGTGTGTCGGTCACAAGAAGTCTGCTGCCATCCGGGGACCAGGAGACCGAGACCTCGCCCTCACTTCCCGCACCTCCTTCTCCGATCGGATCGAGAGTTCGCAGCACTGTAGGCGTCGCGCGCGAAAGGCTGATCTCCTCCAATCGGTGGGCCGAGCCGACGCTGTTCACATAGACGATCGTGGAACCATCGGGGCTGATGTCGAAGCCCAGAATCCGAGCGCGCGCGCGCAGGATCACTTGTGTGCGGCTTCCGTCCAGTGAAGCCACCTCCAGAGCCGTCGAGTCCGCGCTCACGTAGACGACGCAGGAATCGTTCAGGAACTGGGGTCCCCACTGGAACTCCTGTTTCCCGTCGTCGGTGAGCTGCCTGACCTCATCGGCGGTCACGTCGTAGAGCCAAAGATCACCCTTGTGGAAGTACGCGATCAACCGCGAATCGCCGGGCGACTTCGCACACCGCCTGAACCCGGACTCGGTCGGCAACGGCGCCGGGGTAATGAAGCCGCCGGGGTCGTCGCGTAGGGAGAACAGCCGGGGAACGAAGACCACGGCGGCGACCACCGCGGCAGCCAACCCCGCGGCACCGAGACGGCGAGCGCGGCGAGCGCGGCGAGCAGCGCGGCGAACCTCGGCGAGGGCGCGTTCAACGTCGGGGCGCTCGGCGCGCGCCCGCAAGGCTCGCAGCCGCTCATCGAGCGACATCGGTCTCCTCACTCTCTCCAAGAAGTGCGTTTAGGCGTTGCCGTCCTCGGAACAAGTGCGACTTCACCGTTCCCTCCGCGCATCCCAAGAGATCCGCGACTTCCGCAATGGGGCAGTCCTCCAAGTAGTGCAAGACGATGGCGGCCCGCTGCATCGCCGGAAGCGCGCGCAAGGCGGCATGGAGGTCGGGATCGACCACGGCCTCGGCACAAACCCCACCGGCACGCCGCATGGCTCGGACCTCCGCGCTCCGGCGAGTTCTGCGCCTGAGCGCCATTCGCAACGCGACGCGCCGGACCCACGCTCCGGGCATCTGGTAGCCGGAGACCTTGCGCCAGTGCACGAGCAACTGTACGAACGCGTCCTGCACAACATCGTCGGCAGTCGCGGACTCCCCGAGCACCATCCGGATTGTCCCGACGAGGCCCGGATACTCACGTCGGAAGAGATCATCGAACTCGGATGTGTCGGCGTCGCGCATCTCACCTCCACTCAATCACAGACGTGAGCCTGTTCCCAGGTTTACCGGGCCGTCGGTTGGGTCGGAAACGGCGAGTCTCAGGTAATGCGGACGCGCGCGCGAAACCTGATCGTCGGGAAGTTCCCCTCGAGCACGAGCACGATGGTGTGCGTACCGCGGCGCGCGTCGGCCGGCACGGCGAACGTGATCGTCCGCTCGTCGCCGGTTCCCCCCTGAATCACAGAGTCGATCGGCTGCGTGCCGGGAGCGAAGAAGAACGGCTCCTCGTAACGAAGCGTGCGGGTGTCACCACCGACATCGGCGTGCCGCTCACCGCCGAACATCTGCGGAAGCGGCAATAGGGCGAGATTCACCCAGCGCCCGTCCGACGACCCCGCACGGATGCGCATAATGCACATGTCCACATCGCCTGAAGCAGTCGGCGCCCACGCGAAGGATCCGGACTCGCCCCGTCGCGCCGGCTGCGGCTTGACCTTCAGGTCAACCCGTCCGGTCGCGCGGAACACGGGACGACCATCCTTGTAGACCTGGAAGTACGACGCGGTGCCGTCCGCGACGACACGGCCGGATCTCCGCCGGACGACGATATCGACATCCCTTCCTTCGAATCCACCGTACGTCCCCGAGACTCTTCCCTGGGCCGTGCGTATCGAGCCGCTCCCAGCCCACGAGAACCGACTCCGTCTCGTCGAGACGAGCTTCAGCGACGTCGGCGCGTTCGTCCAGCGAAGGGTGCTCTCCGAGTCGGTCGGTTCGGCCAAATCCAGGGCGCTCGAGAACCCGCCGACGGTCACCGGCCCCCGCAGGGTTCGTGTCGAGCCACCCTCGGTGAGGGTGAAGGTCGCGCCGCTCAGCCGCATCGAGCCCCTCGCATCGATCCTGTTTTCCGATCCGGCGGTGACCAGCACTTCCGACGGCTTGATGACTACCGCTCCGAGACTTGGGTCGAGATCGGAGCCCGTGACGCGGATTCGGGAGCCGCTGGCATGCAATTCCCCCATGGAGTACTTGCGGCCGGCGCCGTCCACGATGTCGTGTGCGAGGACGACCTGCATGTGGATCTTCCCCGAGAAGTCGAAGCGGGTCACACCTGTCAACGGGATCGTCGTCTGAACCGATCGCGCGGACGTGTGGAGCGTGAGCGCGCGCGATACGTGAACGGCCCCGTCGCGCGGCAGTGACGGGTCGGGGGACAACTCCCTGGGAGAGGAGGACGCCCGGGTTGGCCGCAGCGAACCGGACTCCGACGACACGCCCACCGGCGGCGACCCGACAGCGGAGGGCGCACCGCCGCCGGCCACCCGACCGATCAGGACGCCGGCCGCGAGCGTCAAGACAACGGAGATCGCAACAACGAGTCTGGCACGCGTCAACACGTCCCGAATGATAGCCAGGCCACCGTCGCCATTTCGGCATGGAGGTTCCCTTGACCCTGGTCAGCGCGGAACCGCGCCGTGATCAAGCGATTCTGGTGGCGACAGGCCTCCGCCCGCGCGCGCGCGGCGACGGACCCGGCGTGCTATGGGATGAGCCGGAGCGAGTAGATGTTCGACACTCCCGCGTCGGTCCCCGGCGGGACGGCAGCGAACGCAACGACGACGTCTTCTCCGGACGCCGAAAGGCCGAAGTAGTCACCGAGGAATCGGCCCCGGCCCTTGGAATCGGGCGCGCGCTCCATGTCGAAAGTGTCGGTGATCGGCTGCTCGGTCCACGTCCGGCCGCCGTCGATCGAGGTTCCCATGACGAGTCTCGTCCGGAGATCAGGATCGACGACATAGGTCATGACCGCGAGTCGCCCGCCATCGGTTCCCGCAACCGCCGTCGTCGCGCGCGCCGGCGTGTCGAAGAAGTTGCCTCCGACCGTGCTCACGCTCCAGGTCGCGCCGGCGTCGTCGGAACGCGCAAAGAACGTCTCACGCGTGTCGCTCCACGAGACGAAGACGCTGTGCCCGTCGGTCGAGACGGACGGAACATTCGCGCCGCCCCGCACGCCCGGAGGGCCCTCCTGGAATCCGGCGTCGGCAAAGGCGTTCGCGCGCGACCACGACGTCCCACGATCATGGGACGTCGTCGACTGCATCGACCCGCGCGCCGCGATGTCCACGAGGGTCCCGTCGTCAAGGACCGCGATCTGGTCCCCCGCGCCGCTCCCGGTGACGGGGAGAGGAACCGGCGGAGTCCACGTGCGACCTCCGTCCTCTGACCGCGAGAACACCGGGAAGCCGACGCTCGTGGGATACACGTTCCACACGGCGTAGAGCAACCCGGGCGTGTTCGGATCGGCGGTAAGCGTCTCCTTGTCGTGGAACAAGACGCCCGGGCTCACCGCCACAACGGTTGGAGCATCCCACGTCAGCCCGCCGTCGCCGGACCTGTTGATCAACACGCTATTAGCAAGATTGGTGAAACCCTCTGCGGTAGTGCCTCCCACAACAGATGGTCCCGGGTCATAGCTCAGCGACATCACGTAGGTTGCGCCGTCGGCACCGATCGCGACCCAAGGGTCCGTCGCGCGCTGGAACATCCCACCGCTGCACGTCGAGACACCGGGGACCGTCGACGTGCTCCATGTCGCCCCGCCATCGAAACTCGCCGCGGCGCCGATGCCCTGCGCGCCGCCGCGGTCCGAGTAGCGGTCCTGCTGCCAGGCCATGACGAGGTGATCCGGATCATGCGGATCGACGGCCTGACTCACCTCGACTTCGCTATCCATCTGAGGAACCCCGGTCGGCTCCCCACACGTCGCGGTGAAGGGTGAAGCGTCGGTCACCTGCGTGCCGAGAGCGGGATCGAAGCGAAGGCCGATCGTACCCAAGGCGGAAGGCGCGCGAACCTGCAGGTGAGTCGCCGGAGAGTCCGCGGGGATGGACAACTCCCCCGACGTTTCCGAGCACGCAACGACTTCATTGCCCGCAACTGCGGCGACGGAGACGCCGCCGGTGACGACCGCGCGCGCGTCGCGCGGGAGCGCAGGAAGCTCGAACCACGTCGAGCCGCCGGAACCGCACGATTCCGGCTCCCCCGGCTCGAGCGTTTTGTCGGTCGTATCGAAGTCGAGTGTGCCGCCGAACTCCAGCGCGCGCGCGTCGGCGCGCGCGTCGGGATTCGGCGGCGGCACGTGATCAATCACGTGGACCTCCAGCGACAGCGGTCCCGCTCCGCCGATCCCGATCAACACCGGAACCCCGCCCGCGAGTGAGACGTCGGCGACGGCGAGCCCATCCTCCGGGGCGTCGCACCCAAGCGTGCGCACATCGTCACCGAGGGCGTAAACCGAGACGGTGGCCATGGTGTTGAACCGGTCGCGCGATTCGACGGATACTTCGATCGACTCCGCCGTCTGGGGCGTGTAGGAGTACCAGACGTATGCGCCGTCGGGGCAGCCCTGCGGATCGGAATCGTAACCGGCGCCCGACGTATCCTGATCCACCGCGTATGGCAGCGACGCGATCATCGTCGGGCGATATGGCGCATCGTTGTCGATGGGCGGTGGCCCGGATGTTTCGGAGACCTCGATGCCGATGGAATACGGACCGGCATCTTGGACGAGCGACGCGCCCACACTCAGGTAAAGCCGGTGAGACCCGAAAAGGGAAGTGTCAATGCTCCCATCGGCACAAGTCCGTTCCAGCATGATCGGGTCACCGGTGGGCGCCGTCCCAACGCTATCCCAAAGACCGACGATGGCATGTCCGTCGTTGGTGATTCGCAGATACTCAGCCTCCGCCGGGAAGTCCAGGCGATACCACACGGCGCGCGCCAGAACGCGCGCCTCATACACCACCAGTCCATAACACTCTTGCTCGAAGGGCCCGGTGGTCGCCTCCGAAGTGTCCACTTCGAGTGTGGCGGGGAATTCCGAGACAACGACGGCACCAGCAGGATCGTCGTTATCGGGTTCCGCGGCACCGGCCGGAACGGCAGTCATCAGCACGAGCAAGATGGGTATCAGGTACCTGCGCATGAAGCCTGACTTCGACGAAGGGCCCTGACTTCCTGCCAAGAACCGGCCACCGGCAGGGTTTGCGCGCGCGGCGTCGAACCGTGCCCTCGGGTGAGTGACGAGGGAGGCAGCCGGTGAAGATGAAGTTGTGGGTAGCGATCGTGGCGACGGCAGCGGCGGCGCTGGCCGGACTCCCCGGAGTTCCGGCGTCGGCCGATTCGCCGGTGGGCTCGGTTGTGGGGTTCTGGGCGGGCGAGGAATTCGTCGGCGGAATGGGCGCAGACTTCAACCCCGACCCCGAGTCGTACTGGGCGCCGCGCGATCTGAGCGTGTACACCGAAGACGTGTGGGACGTGCTCGCCGAACACAACGTCCCCCTCTACATCAACCTTCGCTACAAGCGGGATTTCGGCCCCGTTCCATCAGAGTTCAATCCGCTGCCGGACGGTGAAGGACTGGTGCGCGACGCGATGGCGCGCGGCATTCCCGTCTGGGCGTGGATCACGGTTCCGTTCACAGACGGGTACTGGGCGTGGGAAGGCAACGCCGACATCCATTCCGACGCAGTGCACGCGTTCATCGACTGGGCGGGCGAGGAAGACCTCGACTTCGAGGGGATCTCGATCGACTCCGAGCCCTCGATTCAGGAAACCCGGGAACTCTACGATGCGTTCTCCAACAACCCGGCGGGTCTCGCCGACTTCGCCGACAAGACGGTGAACCCGGAGCGCCACCGGCGCGCGGTGTGCGAGTACCAAGCACTCATCGATGAAACCAAGGCGGCAGGATGGACGATGACGGCGGCCGCGTACCCTCTGTCCTTGGACGACCTCAACGATGGGTTGCTCGCGCTGCAGGACGCGATCGACGTTGCCGGAATCCCGCCGCAGAATTGGGACGCTGTGTACTTCATGGCGTACCGCACCGTGTACGGCAGCCTGTTCCGCGTCGACCCGGGGAGCGGCTTGGTTGCCTCGTACATGCGCTCGGCCGCGCAGCACGTGGGCGCGACCGGCCAAGTGACGATGGGCGTGATCGGAACATCGCCCTACGATCAGCTCGAAGAGGTCATCAAGGACGTGCGCACGCTGGCAACGATGGGCGCGACTCGTATCCCCATCTACTCGCTCGAACTTACCGCCCACGCGTTCGGCGCAGGCGGCCTGGAGCAGGTCGTGACGGCAGGGTCACTGCCCTACACCGGCATGGATGCGACGCTGGCGACCGCCGAGACGCCGGGCTCACTGGAGATCCGCGGCGGGCTTGCGGCGTTGGACGAAGCGATGGTCGCAGCGACGCCGGTCATCACCGCCGACGAGCCGGACGGCCCGCAGCTTCCCTCGATGTACCCGATCACCTGCTGACGTAGGCATGCCGCTCTTCGGATCTCTGAAGGAATCCGCACAGATCGGGCGAATCAGTAACTCACGTCTTGGGAGGTGTCCATGTTTGGATCCGTGAGGGTTCGCGTTGCCGTGGCGTGCGTCGCTGTTGCCGCCCTGCTGCTTCCACTTGGCTTGGCTTCGGCCGCATCCACGACCGCATTTCACGCCGACTCGCCGTTCATCCGGGACGCGCACGGGCGCGTTGTGGTCCTTCACGGGATGAATGCCGTGTGGAAGACGGACGACTACTACCCTCCGTCCAGCATCTACTCGGTCGATTACGTTTCGGAAGACAAGAGTTACTTCGACGAGCGCGACGTCCAGATCATGCGAGAGCGCGGGTTCAACGTCGTGCGCCTGGGGATCATCTGGAAGGGACTCGAGCCGACACGCGGCACGTACGACGAGAAGTACCTCGATCGCATCCAAGAGATCGTCAAGATGCTCGGCGATCACGGCGTCATGACGCTGCTGGACTTCCACCAGGACATGTACAACGAGCGCTTCGACGGCGAAGGCTTCCCCGACTGGGCGACTCACAGCGAAGTTCCTGAGACGAACTGCTGCGGCTTCCCGGTCAACTACTTCACGCCCGCCGTCGGGCGCGCGTTCGACAATCTGTGGCTGAACACCGACGGGCTGTGGCCCGCCTATCGCGCGGCGTGGAAGCACGTGGCCGCGCGGTTCGCCGGAACCGAGAACCTCATCGGCTACGACATCTTGAACGAGCCGTGGCCGGGGTCGCAGATCACGACGTGCTTGCAGCCCGCCGGCTGCCCGGCTTTTGACCTCCGAATGCAGCAATTCAACGAGTATGTGTTCGCCGGCATCCGCGAAGCCGATCCCGGCGCGATCGTTTGGTGGGAGCCAAACGTCACGACGAACAGCGGCGTCCTGAATCACGTCGGCACCGTCACGCCAATTGCCGACGGCAACAATGGGCTGTCGTTCCACGCCTACTGCTTGATCGGCGGCGGCGCGGCCCCCGGCGTATCCCGAGAAGCCGATCCCGAGTGCCCGGTGTCCTACGACCTCACGTTCTCGAACCAAGCGGCCGCCGGCGCGCGCAACGGATCGGCGCTGCTGCTGAGCGAATTCGGAGCGTCCGACGAATTGATGGACATCGAGCGCAAAGCAGTGCGCGCGGACGGGGTCATGGCATCGTGGACCTACTGGCAGTGGGGCGCCTGGGATGACCCGACCGGCAACCCTGCCCAACAGGGCATGTTCAAGGACGATCTTGACCGAGACACACTGAAGATCGGGAAGGCGAACGTCCTGAGCCGAACCTACCCCCAGGCCGTCGCGGGAACCCCGACACCATGGACGAGCGCGCCCGGGGTGTTCAAGCTTCAATACCGCGCCGATCCTGCTATCGATTCGGAGACGTACCCAACAGAGATATTCATCGCGCCCGACGACTACTCGGGGACTCCCACCGTGAGTCCCACAGGCGCGGCGGAAGTACCATGCCCTTCGCCCCGGCTGCACGTCGTCTGCTTCAAGAACACCGGCACGGACGTAACGATCACTGTGTCCGGCTGAGGGTTCTTTCGATCACCCTTTTGTGGGATCCGACAAGATCGACCTAGACTCACTGCATGCCTGAGGAATCAGCAGTTCTTCGGCGCAAGTTGGTGGCCGATCTCCAAAAGGCCGGGAGAATAAAGACCGCGGCGGTCCGAAGCGCCTTCCTCGCCGTCCCACGCGAGCTGTTCGTCGCCGACCACGTCCGGCGCGGAGGGCTCCAAGCCGCCTACGTGGATCTTCCGCTTGTCGCAAAGACCGATCCCAAGGGTGCGGCGATCTCCTCGTCGTCGCAGCCGGCGATCATGGCCGTCATGCTCGAAGCGCTCCGGCTTCGTCGGGGGCTGCGCGTTCTGGAGATCGGCGCGGGAACCGGCTACAACGCGGCTCTGCTGTCGAAGATCGTCGGACCGACCGGACGTGTCACGGCCATCGACATCGACGCGGAACTCGTCGCGAGGGCGCGGACCGCCCTGCGCCGCGGTGGTTTCTCGGCCCAAGTTGTCACCGGCGATGGACGAGGTGGATGGGTCAAGACTGCTCCCTACGACCGGATCATCGTGACGGCTTCCACCGATTCGATTCCGCGCGCGTGGTGGCAACAACTTGCCGAGCGCGGCGTGATCGAGGTGCCTTTCCGCCTTCTTGAGGGCTTTGGTTCAGTGCAATCCATCGTGGTGTTCGAGCGAACGAACAACGGCCTGCGTTCGATCGATTCGAACCCTGGGAGCTTCATGGGGCTTCGCTCCGACGCGGATGAAAGCGCGCCACTCGTTCATGCCTTGCGCAGAATCACAGCGTTCGAACTCTCCGGCACGACCACGCATGTGTATGGACACCTGGATGGTGCGCCGCTCGGGCGTGCCGGCCGGGCCGGTCGAGAACGCCTCGTCCGGCTCCTTCTGTCGGAACCACGCATCCGCGACGTTGCCGCGAAAAGCCAAAGCAACGCTCTGCAGACCTTCCTCATGCTTGGACTCCCGCGTAGATCGACCGTTCAGTACGCGGGAGGGCGCCACTTCGGCGTCGGGGTCGTCAGTCCGGACTTCGACGGGGTCTCGGTTGCGGTGCGCCGGGGAAACGGAGGCACCCACGTCCGGTCGTTTGGGTCCAAGTCGGCCGAACGCATTCTCGATTCACTGCTTTCAGAATGGGATTCGCTCGGAAGTCCCGGCGACCGCGACCTCGAGATCACGGTGTCGTTCGACGGCCGGCCCGAGGCCTGGCGCGTGCTCCGGCGAGGGGATTCCCACGTCGGCGTGAACTGGCGCACAACCCGCAGGAAGCGGTCGTGAACGCCGGCCCACCGGCCAGGACAATCATCGCCGTCGGGAGCGGGAAGGGCGGCGTCGGAAAGTCCACGGTTTCACTCAATGTGGCCCTCGCCCTCGGGGATACCGGCGCGCGCGTCGGCCTCCTCGACGCGGACCTGTTCGGTCCGAACATCCCCCGCATGCTCAATCTGATGCGGCGGGAGTCGGTTTCGTCCTGGGAGCTGGCCAGGAATCCCGAACTCGGCGCCACGAGGATCGAACCCATGGAGAAGTTCGGGATGAAGATCATGTCGAGCGCGTTCATCATCGGCGAGGATCACCCGCTCACACTTCAATCCTCGTTCGTCGACATGATCGTGCGGCAGTTCTTCCACGACGTTGCCTGGGACGACCTCGACTACCTGATCGTCGACCTTCCGCCGGG
This sequence comes from Actinomycetota bacterium, assembly GCA_041658565.1. Lineage (NCBI taxonomy): Bacteria > Bacillati > Actinomycetota > Actinomycetota bacterium. The sequence continues at coordinate 72,949 of JBAZZY010000005.1, forward strand.
CACTGCCGATCTGCATCAGACCCTGGTGTCCCGATTCCCTCTCAGCGCCGCCATCGTGGTCGTCACGCCCGAGGACGTGGCGCACCTCGACGGCAGAAAGGCAATCGAGATGTTCCGCCGCGCGCGCGTGCGGATGCTGGGTGGCGTCGAGAACATGACGTTCCTTCAGTGCCCCCACTGCAAAGAGGAGATCGAGCTGCTCCCTCGGGTGGCCGCCGAGCGCTCGATCTGGTCGCGCGGGGTGAGCCGGCTCGCACAGGTCCCCTTCGATCCAAACGTCGCGATCGCGGGCGAGACCGGTTGGCCGGTCATGATCACCGCGCCCCACTCCGAGGCCGCACTTGCTTTTCGCGCTGTAGCCGAGGCCATCCGTACGGCATTCCCCTGACATAGCGGCACGTTCGCAGCGCGCTCAGCGCAATGAGACGTACAGGCCTTGTCGTCCACGCCGTGATTGGTTGATGTGCGCGGCGTCATGCCCGCGGCGCGCGCGGCGGGAAAGCGGTCGTCGTGATGGCGAGCCACGCCGCGCCGAGCGCAATGCCGCCGAGGACATCAGTCAGGTAATGAACACCGAGGATCATCCGGCTCGCTCCGACTAGAAGCACCAGGAGCGCCGCGACGGCCCACAACCGAACGCGCGCGCGCCACCCCGGCCACAAACGGCCGGCCAGAACCGCAAAGACTCCGAACAGAACGGTGGCGCGAAGCGCGTGGCCCGACGGAAAGCTCCAGCCGCGCGCGCCGATCAGGTGCGCGACGGGGGGCCGAGGTCTGCCGACCGCCGTCTTGATGACGACCTCCAGTACCGTCGCGCCGGAAAGCGAAACGCCGAGCAGAACCGGCCCTTCGAAGTTCTTGCGCAAAGCGAACCATGCGATCCCGACTGCGGTGGCGGCCACGGCCGCGACCGGCCAGCCGCCGAGCACCGTCACCATGCGCATCAGTCGAGTCATCCAAGAAGCGGAGTGGGTCGCGAGCGTCTGCGCGAGCGGCAGATCAAGTTCCTGCGCGAGGCCGGCATGCGAGGCAATACCGCCGAGCGCCCAGCCCGCGAGAGCGGCGGTCGGCAAACCGGCTGCAAGCAGGAGACCCTTTGCGCCACGCAAATGCCCGTCCGGGAAGTTCGTCACTCCCCTAGCCTACGAACCGAAGCTGAACATGGACGTAGGTCCGATCGGTAGCATGCGGCGAGCATCGGGTGAGCAACGGGAGGACCGGCATGATCGGCGAGCACAACATCGCACTTCTTGCGGAGCAAGCATTCGGACGGCACGGCGACCACGAAAGCGTCTTCTTCGAAGGGCGCTGGTACCGCTCCGGAGAGATGTTCGATCAGACCACCCGCCTTGCAGCCGGCCTTACCGGCCTGGGGATCGCCCCAGGGGATCGTGTCGCGGTGATGATGGCGAACTGCCCGGAGGTCGGCATCGCCTACTCCGCGCTGTGGCGCGCCGGAGCGATCGTGACCCCGACGATCTTCCTTCTGCCGCCGCAGGAATTGCGCCACATCCTCGAAGACTGCGGCGCGCGCGCAGTCATCACGACCCCGGAGTTCCTCCCCACCGTGCGCGCGGCCACCGACGGTGTCGCATCCGTCGCCTGGATCATCTGCCTTGGTCCCGAAGAAGACGGCATCGTGTCACTCGCCTCCCTGCTCCAGGCGGAGCCCGGTGCGATCGTGGCGCGCGGCGATACGGATCCTGCGGCGCTGCTCTACACGGGCGGCACAACCGGTAGAGCCAAGGGAGTCGTGCTCACGCACGAGAACGTGTGGTGGTGCGCGCGCGGAAGTTACGAAGCGTCCGACGTGCCCGGCATCACGCGCTCCCTCACGCCGCTGCCTCTGTCGCACGCGTTCGGGTTGATAACAAGCGTCGTGTCCTTCCACAGCAAGGAACGAGGAATCGGAGTCCTCATGCGGTGGTTCGATCCGATGCAGTGGCTGGAACTCGCCCAAGAACACCGGATCCAGCGCGGACTGGTCGTTCCTTCGATGCTGCAGATCTTGCTCGGCATGCCGATCGAGGATTACGACCTCTCTTCACTGCATTCGCTCGTGTGCGGATCCTCACCGCTCGCGCCCGAGGTCGCGCTCGAGTTCGAGCGCAGGGTTCCGAACGTACAGATCCTCGAGGGGTACGGCTGCACGGAGTCGGGTGGTATCGCATCGGTGAACCCGGCGGGAGGCCGCAAGCTCGGATCCGTCGGCCTGCCTTTGCCCGGCTACCAAGTCAAGATCCTCGACGACTCCGGCGCCGAAGTCCCCGGTGGAGAACTCGGCGAGATCTGCGTGAGCGCGCGCGGCGTAATGAAGCAGTACTGGGGATCACCCGAGGCCACCGAGGAAACGCTTCGCAACGGGTGGCTTCACACCGGCGACATCGGGCGCGTCGACGAGGACGGCTACATCTGGATCGCCGACCGGAAGAAAGACCTCATCATTCGTGGGGGATTCAACGTCTTCCCACGCGACGTGGAAGACGTCTTGCTCCAGCATTCAGACGTCGTGATGGCCGGCGTGATCGGGCGGCCCGACACCAAACTCGGGGAGGAAGTCGTGGCCTTCGTTGCACTGCGCCCGGAAGCGACGGCGGCGGCGCAGGATCTGATCGACTTCAGCAAAGAACGACTCGGTCGCTACAAGTACCCGCGTGAGGTACGTATCGTTCCCGCCATTCCACTCACGCCTATCGGCAAGGTGGATCGAAAGGCCCTGCGAGCCGCGCTGTAGCGCGCGCGGCGTTCAGACTTTCAGCGTGAGTGCGTTCGGCACAAGATCAAACACCGCCGGCGTGTAGCCGAGGATCTCACCGTCGGCTTCAACGAGCATCGGACTCGCCGCTTTGATCTCGACGCGCACCGAGCGGTACTCGCGGATGTTCGGATGCGGAACGTGCGAGCCTTTGAAGATCTTGTGCGCCTTGAAGATCATGTCCGATCGATGTCCGTCGAAGACCGAGACATCCAGAAGCCCGTCGTCGGGGATCGCGTTCGGAGCAACCTTCATGCCCCCACCGAAGAACTTGCAGTTGGCCACCGCGAGGTGATTCATCTTTCCCTCGTAGGTGTCCGAATCCATCGTGATCGTGACGCGCTCAGGCCGAAATCGCGCGAGCGTTGCCCATGCGGCGATCAAGTAGACGGCGCGGCCGAGGCTGCGAGGCAATCGCTGGGCGAGCGCAGTGGACTCGGAGCCGTAGCCGACATCGGCGATGTTCGGAAACCACCGCGCGCCCTGCGCCCCGGCTTTGTCGACGAAACGTACCCGTCCGACATCGATCCGGCGCGTCTTCGTCCCGCCGAGGTACTCGGCGATCCGCTCGAAATCACGGGGAAGATCGAATGTGCGCGCGAAGTCGCAACCTGAGCCTGCGGCTACAACTCCGAGGACGGCGTCGGGGTTGACCGGCCCGTCGTCCGCCATCATCCCGTTGACGACTTCGTGAACGGTGCCGTCGCCTCCGACGGCCACAACGAACCGGGTTCCGCTCTCAAGCGCCTCGCGGGCAAGGCGAATCGCGTGCCCAGGGCCTTCCGTTCGGGCGACGTGATAGGCCAGTCCTCGGGCCTCCAGCGCGCGCTCGAGCGGCGGCAGCGCGCGCCCGACCGCCCCCCTGCCCGCGCGCGGGTTCACGATGATCCTCATCTCGCCAAACGGACTTGACACCCGATTCACCTCCGGACGCGGACCGCCCGAGCCCGCCGGGATCGCAGCATACTTCGCCGGACCGGCCCCATTCCCGACCGGCGGTTTCGCGGGCCCGCCCCCCGGGGGCTACCATATTCTCCAGTGCAGATCGCGCATTCATGCGCGATCGCCGGACAGTTCGGAACATCTGTCACGTACCGGCGCAGTGGTCGCACCACCGGACAAGGGAAAGATGGAGGACGCGGCGAAGTGTCTCCAACATCGATGAAGAGATCTAGTCTTCGCTTTGCCGCCGCGATCGCGGCGATGTCTCTGGTCGTCACTGCGTGCGGAGCGCGCTGGCCGGCCGAGCAAGACAGCCTGGCGCGCGCCGGTGGAGGCGACGGCCTCAACGACCCCGCCTTGCCCGGAGGACCGCAAGGACAAGACCCGCTGAACCCGAATGCACCTGCGCCCGGCGGCGAGAACCCGACGACGGGTCCGACGGTAGGGCCCGGGGAACCGACCGGTGGACCGTCGACGCGGCAACCAAGCATCCCCGTAAACGCCGGCCCCCGTCCCGGCGTAACCGCCACCGAGATCAACGTATGCGTGCTCGTCCCGCTGACCGGCGCGTCGCCGATCCCGACCTCCTGGGACAAGGGCGCGAACCTCTACTGGGACTACCTGAGAAAGCAGGGACGAAGCATCTTCGGCCGTTACGTGAAGTTGAATGTCAAGGACACCGAGTCGCAGGTCGCTTCGGCTCTGGCTGCGGCACGCGAGTGCATCGCCGAGAAGGCGTTCTCGTTCTTCACTCTCGATCGGCTCGACGTCTCGCGCGCGGTCACTCAGTTCTTGCACGATCAGGGCTTCCCGAACGTGGCATTCCAAAACGGAGGCGTGCTGGAAACCAGCAAGGGCGCCTCGCAGACCAACACGTTCCAGATCAACATCGGGTTGTTGGCGCAAGGACGGTTGGTGGCCGACTACATGATGACCGGCGACCTTGCGGGCAAGCGATACGCGATCGTCCATGAGGACAACAAGGAGAATGAGGAGTTCACTGCCGCCCTTCGCGGTCGGATGCGTGAGCGGGGCACCGACGTCGTCACGGAAGAGACGATTGACGGGCAAGGCAACGATTACTCCTCGACCGTGCTGAGGCTCAAGAACGCGGACGCCGACGTCGTCTTCGTGGCCTCGGCACCGACCCCGTTCATCAAGCTCGCCCAGCAATCCCAGGGCGCGGCCTACCACCCGACCTGGGTCGGCGCCGCGGGTTGGTGGTGCTACAACACCGTCGCTCAGGTTGGAAACAGCAACGGAGCAATGGAGGGAGCGCGCTCGTTCAGCACGTGGGTGGCCTTGTCGAGCCCCGCGGCCAACGAGTACAAGGCCGCGTACAAAGCGATGTACCCGAACGAGACCGCCGACGACATCGGCCTCGTGAGTTGGGGCATCGGCGAAGTCTTGGAGGCGGCGCTGCGCGCGGCGGGTCCGAACCTCGGCCATAACACGCTCCGAGCCGCGCTGCAGTCACTAAAGGTCACGCCCAAGACTTGGTCGCCGCAGAGCTTCACGCCGGGTTCGCGCATCGGCTCGAACAAGGTCCTGGAGTTCCGGATCGAAGGCGACCACTGGAAGCAGGTCGGCGGGTACCGAAGCTCCTTCTAAGGAGATCTAACCCGACGCGCGCGGCGAACCCCCGGCGCGCGCCGTCTGCCGCAGCAGGTCCACGTCGGATCCGTCACTCCCCCGCGCAGCGCACCTGCCAGTATCCGGGGCACCCGGGCCCCGTCGCGCCGAGGCCGGTGACATCGGTCGCCGGCACGACCGGCAACGTGACGCGCGACGGATGGGATTCGTCGTTGTAGATGAGCGTGTTCACCGAGACCGGTTGGCTTGTCTGCACCGCGAACGCGTAATCGCTGTCCACGGCCGGAGGCGCGGTCACGATCACGACCAAGCGATGCCCGGGCCGGAACACGTGCGCGACCGGCCAGACCTCGACGAAGTAGTTCTCGGGTACGCCGGGCTGGATGGCGACCGGATCCACGTGCGGCCGCCACGGGCGGTACAGGAAGTTCGCGCGCGCCGGATCCACGCTGGTGTAGTCGCTCTTGGCTGGGTCGATCGCTCGGTGACTCGCCTTCAGCCACCCACGCTGCAGAAACGAGATCGACTTGCTCGCGGTGTCCTCGTCGGCGATCTGGACGAACAAATCCGTATCGTTTCCCGAGGCCGACAGGTACAGGTCGGCGACGATCGGACCGGCGATCGCCCAGGTATTGCCTTCCTCGACGACGGGGCCTTGCAGACGGACCTGGTCTGGTCCGTCTGCGGTCGTCAACGGTGGGTTCTGGTCGTAGCCGAACTGGTAGTTCCACGACTGGCGGCGTGTGCCCGACAGATAGGTGTCCGAACCCACCCCGCACGTCGCGCGATCCGTCGTCAGCGCCTTGCCGCCGCAGAGGTAGTAGTCGGTCCAGGTCGTCTGATCAAACGGGTAGCTCGTCGAGTCGATATGGCCGTTTGAGACGAGGTTCCCGTCGTCGTCCTTGTGCAGCTCGAGCAGCGCACGCACCGACGTCGGCTGGGTCGGACTCCACCCCCACGACGAGTCCGGGGCAATGTCGCGCATCCAGTAGTCCATCCAGGTCTTTCGGTCGGCCCAGGTCTCGCGCGCCTTAACGTTGGTGTCGTGGTCGCCGTTCACCATCAGGAGGCGCTTCGGGACCGAGATCGCGTCCCACAGGTGAGAGAATCCGCGCGCGCCGGTCTGCTCGTCGTTGAACGTGCCGGTGATGTGAGTCGGCACGTCGATCAGGTCTGCGTACGAGATGAGGGAATGGCTCCGCCAGTAGTCGTTGTCGAGTCCCTGGCTAACCAATCCTTGGACGATGGGATCGTCGTCCGTAGACAGCGTGTGGGTTGCGGAGTTGACGGCGCACTGCTTGCCGTTGTCGTTGTCGGCGTTGCGCGCTACGCCCTGCGCGGTGCCGCCGGCAACGCTGTAGGCGTTGCGGATTCCCAGGTACCACAACGGCGGGAAGAGCGTATTGAAGACGCCTCCGGGATAGGTAATCCCGCGATACACATCGTCCACGAGTCCCGAAATCGTCATGGCGACGAGATGGTGAGGTCGCCCCTCGCTCGCGGCGAGTCCTTCCTGCGCCGCGATGAAGAAGCCGGTCATGCCGCTCCACGAGTGCCCAAGAATCCCAGCCTCCCCGTTCCACCAAGGCTGTGTCGGCATCCAGTTCTCGATGATCTCGTAGCCGGCAAGCGCCGCCTGGAACGAGTAGAGGCCGAACTCCCCGGACGAGCATCCGGTCCCGGGCAGGTTTGCGTGGACGACCACATAGCCGTCGTCGGTGAAGTGTGACGAGGCCGTGAGCGCCTGACTGTCTTCGGCGAGCGGGGGGTCGGGCGGGCAGTATCGCGGGTCGGGGCTCTGCGCACACAGGACGTCCCTGGTCGTGCCGAGCATCGTGCGCCCGTCGGCGCTCGCGGAGCCGTTCTCGTACCCGGCCATCTCGAGGATGGACGGATAAGTCTTGGCAGGATCGTAATCCTTGGGAAGAACGACGGAGACGGCGATCTGCCCCTGACTTGTTTCCACGAAGTCGGTAGGACCCCCCGAATACGGACCGACCGTCGCGAACGAAGGTCCGGTCACGAGGGTTCCTATCACCAAGGCCTGGGCGACCAGGACCGGAATCGTCCTTCTGCGTGGCGCTCTCACTGTGCGTCTCCTCCCGAGCAGGCAGCTCCCCGAACTGGAAGCATTCGCGGCGTCCTCCCGCAGTTCCTGCCGATCGGAACGGTTTGACGCTACGCGCACCCGTCGGCGACGGGAATCGCTGCGCCGAACTCGTCGATCCGAATCAGGCGTACCGCGAGCGAAGGGAAGCGGCCGCAAACAATCTCTGCGGCGCGCTCAAGCGCGGCGTGGAGCATGGCGTTCTCGGACTCCTGGTCGGGGAACGCCGCCGAACCGCCCATTCGCCTGCAGTCGTGATGCGCGACAAGGATCAATTCGCTCGGCTCGTGCAAGGCGACCGCCAACTCGAGGGCGGCCTCGATCGACGATGCGTCCTTGGTTGTCATCCCCGCTGCACCGCCGGGCCACCCGATGAGATCCGCGTCCCCGGTCAGCCCCTGATCGTCGAGGAACCTCCGCAGCGGCTCGACGAAACGGAAGTCAATGCACGCAAGCACGACGGCGCGGCAGCGAGGGTTGCCTTCGGTGGGAATCCTCGACCTCGAAGCCACGTCAGTCCCCCTCACTCAAGCGCGACACTCCGCGACGCGCGCGCATCAACAGGGCACCTCCAAGGACGCCGGCGACGAGAGACCCCGCGAGGATCCCGACCTTCGCCGAGGCCAGCTCCGACCCGTTCGAAAACGCCAGCCCCGCGATGAATAAGGAGACCGTGAATCCGATTCCGCCGACTGCCGCGGCGCCAACGAGCTGGAACCACGTCACACCAATCGGCAAACGGGCCAGCCCCGACCGCGTTCCAGCCCACGCCGCGAGCGAAATCCCGACCGTCTTCCCGACGACGAGTCCGACGACAACGCCGACCGTGATTGCATTGGAAAACGCGCTCTTGAGCACACCGCCGCCAAGATAAACGCCGGCGTTGGCCAGCGCGAACAACGGGATGATGACAAAGCTCGTCCAGGGATGCAGCGCGACCTCGAGTCGAGTGAGCGGCGACAGCTCCTCTCGGGACGGCTCTGGGAGGTCGCCGCATTCACTCGACCGCCCAAACGGCACGGCCGGCGTCAGCAGCCCGAGCACGACCCCGGCGATCGTCGCGTGAATGCCCGACTCGAACACCGCCAGCCACACGCCGGCGCCGAAAACCGCGTAGACGGCCACGGGCCGCACGCGCGCGCGCCGAAGAGCCACGATTGCAATGAGCAGGCCGCACGCGATCCCCAGCGCCGGCCACGAAATCCCGCCGGAGTAGAAGATCGCGATGACGACGATCGCTCCAATGTCATCGACGATGGCAAGTGTAAGCAAGAACAGCTTGAGCCCCGACGGCAGGCCGCGCCCGACGATCGCCAGCACTCCAACAGCGAAGGCGATGTCGGTCGCCATCGGGATTCCCCATCCGGCGGATCCCGCACCGCCGGCGTTGACCGCGGCGTAAATCACGCCCGGAACGACCATCCCGCCAAGCGCCGAGAATGCCGGAAGTGCCGCCGCGCGCGGATCGCGCAACTCCCCCGACACCAACTCACGCTTGATCTCGAGCCCGACGACGAAGAAGAAGAGCGCCATAAGCGCGTCGTTGACCCAGTGCCGGATGTCCTCGGAAATCCCCCAGGACCCAATGCGCAAGGTCAACTCGCCGTGCCAGACCGCGTCGTAGGACGCCGGCGACACGTTCGCCCAAACAAGCGCTACGGCCGCGGCTGCGAGCAAAAGGATCCCGCCCGCTGCTTCGGTCTGGAGGAACTGCTGCAAAGGACGGGCAACCAGACGCGGCAGCCGCCGGTCCGATCGCGACCACGGCACGCGCAGCCGCGGCTGTCCACCTGTGTTCGGCACGGCCGACCGTCAACTCCTCTCTGCGCTCGAACGAAGATCGGCCTCCACGATACCCGCGGGAGCACGCCCACCCGCCGCGTAGACTAGTTCGAACCTCAGGGAACTTTCCGAATCGAGCGGCGCGCCTCGGCGTGCGAGAGGAGCCACGGTGACGAACGAAGTCTTCATCATCGACGCGGTACGCACGCCGATCGGCCGTTACGGCGGCGCCCTGTCGGGCATACGCCCCGACGATCTTGCCGCAACCGCGATCGCCGGACTGGTCGCTCGCGTTCCCGAGGTCGACCCCGCGCGAATCGACGACGTCTACTTCGGCGACGCGAACGCCGCCGGCGAGGACAACCGCAACGTTGCCCGAATGGCGTCATTGCTCGCGGGTCTGCCGGTGAGTGTTCCCGGAGCGACCGTCAACCGCCTGTGCGGCTCGGGGATGGAGGCGATTACCGCCGCCTATCGGGAGATCGCCGTCGGCGACGCCGACGTGTGCATCGCCGGAGGCGTGGAATCGATGAGCCGCGGGCCGTGGGTTCTGTGCAAGCCGGAGCGTGGGTTTCCCCGGGAAGCACAAACGCTGCACTCCACGACGATCGGGTGGCGGATGGTGAATCCGCGAATGCCGGGCGAATGGACGGTGTCCCTCGGCGAAGGAGCCGAGATCCTGGCCGAGAAGTACGGGATCTCAAGGGAGTCGCAGGACGAGTTCGCATTGGCGAGCCACCGCAACGCGGCGCATGCCTGGGATTCAGGACGCTTCAACGATGAGATCGTTCCCGTTACTGCGAAGGGACTCGCGCTGCTGGAACGCGACGAGTGCATCCGCCCCGACACCTCGATCGAGAAACTGGCGAAACTCGCCCCGGCATTTCGAGAGGACGGAACGGTCACCGCAGGAAACTCCTCGCCACTCAACGACGGCGCGGCGGCGCTGATGCTCGCGAGCGAAGCGGTCGTGCGCGCGAGTGGGCGCGCGCCTTTGGCGCGCATAGCGGCGCGCGGAGTCTCGGGCGTTGAGCCGCACTTGTTCGGGATCGGACCGGTCGAGGCGGCCGCGCGCGCGCTGGGGCGCGCGGGGATCGGATGGGGCGACCTTGTTTCCGTGGAACTGAACGAAGCCTTCGCGGCGCAATCGCTCGCGTGCATGGCCGAGTGGCCCGACCTCGACCCGGGCATCGTCAACCCGAGCGGCGGCGCCATCGCTATCGGTCACCCGCTCGGGTGTTCCGGCGCGCGCATTACGACCACCCTGGCGTGGGAACTGCGCAGGCGCGGCGGTGGACACGGCCTGGCGACAATGTGCATCGGCGTCGGCCAGGGAATCGCCCTCGTGCTGGAGGCCTAAGGACCGGCCCCGCGAATCACTTCCGACGCACAAGGAGATACTGAGCAACATCGGAGGGAGGCTGCGTCAACACCGCTCGAAAAGCTGTTCCCGGACCGACCCCAAGAGGCACGTCACTCCGCTCTCCACCGTGACCAACGACGAACACATCAAAGCCGTCGAGCGACGGAAACCTCACGGAGATCTCCCGCGAGACGTTCAGGCTCAGGTTGCCGCTGGGGTCCGTGATCCGCACCGCGATCTCGTCCGCAAGACGCAAGGACTCTCCCCGAAGCGTTTCCACATCGACAAGCGGGACCTCATAACCGCCGGACTCGATCTGGAAGGCCGGCGCTCGATCCGACAACCACGAGGCATCTCGCACGTACCCACGGAACCCGCGCGCGCCGGCAAACAGAAGCCTCTGCCGGTCGTACCGAGAGAGCAGCATCTCCGAAGTCAGCGCGGTAGACAGGCCGATGAGATGAACGCTTGGCTCACCCACGCCTCCAGAGCCCCAGCCCACCTGTCCCGTGCGCGCGTCGTAGGTCTCATACGGTCCGCCCTTCCCAGCCATCATGTCCAGGAGGCGTGCGCGCAACGCCTCGGCTTCCGACTCGTAGCCGTAGGTTGCCAGCGTCTGCAGTGCGACATAGGCGGGAACCATCCATATCTGCCCGCGCCAGTAGAACCCATCTGATCCGTCACCATAGTTACCATCGTTGTAGGCAACCGTTGGAATTGGGAACTCCCCAAAGAACCGGTTCGGATCCAACAGGGTTTGTTCGATCACGCGGCGAACGCGGGACTCATCCCGAGACAACCCTGCAAATGCGGGCCACCACATCGCCGGTGTCGCGACATCTGCGAACTCGTGTCCGCCCGGGCCGAGCAGGATGTCCTGCCACGCCCCTCGCTCCTCGTTCCACATCCGGTCTTCCACAAGGACCGCCAGCGCATTCGCCTTCTGCCGCCACGCTTCGATCTCCGGGCCCTTTTGGAGTTCCTCTCCCGCCCAGGCCATCACGTCGAAGTACTGAACCAACCACGCCTGTAGATCGACGGCGTCCTCGTTTGCAACCGGGGCAGTGCCGGCGACCGAGCCCTCCGATCCCACGTACCGGGGGGTGTCATCCCACCCGGTCTCAGCGCCCGACAAGTACTCCGCGAGTCCATCCCGGTCCGTGTCCCGCCGAGTCTCCCACCACGCGAGGTATCGGCGGCTGGCCTCATACATCCGCTCGAGCCACTGCCGCGCGCGTGCACGATCCGGATCCGACTCATACGCCTCACGAATGGCCCAGCCCTGCACCGGAGGTTGCGAATACACCGGTAGCGCCGGGACCTCGTTTTCATCCGCGATCATCGGGACCGCGCCGTCCGCGAGTTGCGCCCGGAAGAGCGTTGAAAGTTGCTGTTCTGCCATCGTGCCCGAGTTTGGATCGAATCCGCGCCAAGACGGATTCCACGTGGACCACGCGGTCTGCCCAAGCGCATGTATCCCGGTGTCCCACGCCCAGAAGAAGTTGAAATGGGCCTTCCCCGGGAGCGATCCCCAGTACGGCATTGAGGCACGGGGGGCGTACAAGTTCATCCGTAAGCCGGCGTGGGATGCCAGGAAGAGGGCGCGCGCGCGGTCACCGGTGACGTTGGGCACTGGAAGCGAAGCCTCGAAGCGCTCCCAGTCGGCAAGGACGCGCGCGCGCGCCACTGCCGGTTGCCCGCCGACCAAATCGAAACCCGCAGAGGCAAGGTCGTCGGCGGTGGCCGCCGACTCCGCGAAGGAAACCACCGCAAACACATCTACTTCGGCATCCGGGGCGATCACCGAGTTCTCTCCGCGGATTGTGATCGAGTAGTCGTCCAGCCGGTGAACCTCGTCTACTGCTTCAATGCCGAACGAGGGAGCAATCACTCGGAAGGCGGTAGCCGCAGCTCTCGCTCCCGAGATCGTCGTCTCTCCAAGCGTCTTGGCGATCGCCACTCTGGGAACTCCCTCGAATCCGGGAACCACGGTCGAGGTCCCCTCGCTTGGAAACGGATGGGACGACTCCGTGAACTCCCGGGAATTCGCGGTGCTCTCAACCGCGAAGGAGGGAACGAACTCGACGCCGGTCGGCCCCGCGTTCCGGATTCGCAGATCCATGAGAAAGACGTCTGTCGCAATGCCGGTGGCAAAGCCCTGGACATCCAGCCTTTCTCCCGCCGGCGACGCAAGTGTCCCGGTCTCGTCCCACGAAGAACGAGAGAACCTAACCCTTCGATCCGCCGGCTCAAATGATTCACCGTTCGGACTCTCTAGATTGAAGTATGTGCGGTCGATCTTCTCTCCGAACCCCGTGCCATCGGTGTAGTTGGCGGCGAGCAGCGGACGATCATCCAGCAGGGTCGCCTTGATCCCCGAATGACTCCCGAAGTCAGAAACTTGAGTACCTACAGTCCCGTTCGGAACGCCATCCGGTCCGCGTGCGTATTCGATGTACCAGGGCTCACCGTCGAACGGCACCGGCAGGGCGTGCGGATCCGGGTGATGCCCGGGCACAGCCGCCAGTGGAGCCGCAAGCGCCAGCAACGCACATCCGACGATCCACGGGATCCTGCGCCTCACTCGCACTCCCCGCCCGGCCGCACCGCGACGCTGACGGCGTCGACCCCAGGATTGTTCTTCAACGTCAGATACGTAGAGCAGGGGGACGAGGTCACTTGCGCACCTTCAACGCTCACTTGGTATCCCTGCGGGTAGTGACGATCGACCGGTACGAAGATCACGGTCGAAGCATCGTCGAGCGTCGGTCGGGGCTGGTATTCCATCGAGAACTCTGCGGTCGTCGGGTCAAAGCGATAGCCGATCGGAATGCCGGCAACTGCCATCGGATGTGTCCGCGAAACGACGTCCGCCTTCTCCTGCCGAAGACTTCCAAAGTCCGAGCTGTCGTCGAAGAGGGCACCGTCTCCTGCGCCACCCGGCACGTCCACCCAGTCCTTGTAGCCCCAGAACATCCATCCCGTCATGTACTTGTCCGCAAGTTGGATGTATCGCTCGATCAACGCCAGGTCCTGCGTATCCCCGAATTCGGAAAAGAGCGGTGGGACGCCCATCTGCTCACCGGTTTCGAGCGCGTTCTGGAATACGAGGTCGTCGGCGACGGGACACGTCGGGTACCCGACCGACCCAGACTCGTCGTCGGGGCGGTAATGCGCCCCAGCCGCCAAACAGTATGCGTGGAAGGACAAGCCCGACGGGCCGGAAGCTTGGGGCGGCGGAGCCAGATGAGACCGAGCCCCGTAGTTGAAAAACGGATGCGGCTCATAGAACACGATTGCGCGCGGATCGGCATCTCTCACCCCGAACGCAAGGCGATCTTGCAGCGGCTGGAGCAGATTACTGTCGAAGACCGGACATCCTGCAAAGTTGGCACACGTCGGGTAGCTGCTTCCCGGCCATGGTTCGTTGAACAGGTCATAACCCAAGACCATGGGCTGGGACGCAAAGGCCGCAGCGACGTGCTGCCACGCCTTCGCGTAGGCACCCGCAATCCCATCAGTGTCTGCATACAGGTTGTCGAATGCCCGGTTGAGAGCGGGAGATGTCACGTAGCTGAAGGGAAAGCCGGCATCGGGGCCCGCAGGGACACCATCGGTGCGGGTTGCCCAGTCCGGGAAGCCCGATCCTCGCACCTGTTCACCGAACAGGTCTTGGTGGGATTCCACCAGCAGGAAGATTCCGCGGGAAGCGAGCAGGTCACCCACTCGAGTCACATGCTCTAGGTACGAGTCGTCGAACTCGCCGCGGTTAGGTTCTAGGCCCTTCCAGAACCACGCCAGACGAACGGCATTGATTCCCAAGGACTTGATCAGATCAGCGTCACGCTCGTCGAAATCGGCAACAGGCGGAAAGTACGGGGCAGTCTTTCGAGCAATCTGCAGCCCGTGCATGAGGACGACCCGCCCGGTCGCATCCACCAGCCAGCGCCCCTCCGGGCGCAGGGGTGGAGCAACGAGTTCGGACGGCGACGCCGTCGGTGCCCCGCGCGGTGCAACAAGCGCTGCCGCAGCCAAGAAGACTGCAAACCCAGTTCTCGAAGCTCTCCGCCTCGGCATAACCACCTCACCCGATTCACTCCAGCAATGGGGAGAGGTTCGTCGAGACAAGCGTCAACTCCTCCCACGAACGGGGTGGCGAGCGGGGGAGTTCCCGCGCTAACCGGCGCGTTCGGTGGCAGGCTCGGCCGGCTCGGCCGCAAGGCGGAGGATGGCGCGCAGGGTCTCGACCATTCCGCCGCGGAACGAGGCGGGGTCGTCGTAGAGGAAGGCGCGCTGGGAGGCGAGTTCGGTGGCGTGTTTGGCGAGTTCCTCAACGGTCAATCTTGTCTCCCCCTTCCTGCGGTCGTCGAGTGCTACCAGCAAGTACAACGGGCCTCAAGGGCCTCGTCGAGCTCTGCGCAGCTCACCTCGACGGACTCTTCCGTCGGGAACTCGACCATCTCTTCTGCGATCTCGAACAGTGCAACCATGTCCATCACCTCCGTTGTTCACGACCGTAACGTCTACGTATTACGTCCAGGTGTCCCGGACGTGACTTCGTTGTGAAATCCACCGAGCCTGCGGCCCATTCCTGTGGGGCGCTTGAGCAGGAACAACGCTGACTCAGACGAATTCCTTCCCGGGAGAGTCTGTAATCATTGGGAGGGAGCCCCGTGCGAAGCCTTCGCGCCGTTGCCGGTACGCTGACGTTGTTTCTGATGCTTACCCCGGGAGTCCGGTTCGCTTCGGCGGACACCGTGCTCAAAGCGGGAGTCGGCAGCGCCGACGCCACTTGGCACGTCGGCACCGGAAGCGGCCAGTACGCGGACAAGAGCCCCAACGCCTTCGGCGTGGTTACCGGAGATGAGGTCGATCCGCACAACCACGGCATGAGCCAGGAGCACTCCTACGGAGTGCAATCCCGCCTGACCTACCGAGCACTCGTCGTCGAAGGCTCGAACGGCAAGCGCGTGGCTTTGGTCAAGAGCGACAGCTACCTGGCGCAGGACCACCTCGTGAGGCGCGCGGCACAGATCCTGGCCAAGGGATCCTCAGGGATCAGCTACGACCAGATCCTGTTGCACGCCTCCCACAACCACTCCTCCCCTTACTACACCAGCCCTTCGTGGGGGGTCTGGCTCTTCCAAGACATGTTCGACATCCGCGCGTTCGAATATCACGCGCGCGCAATGGCCTCGTCGATCGAGCAGGCCGTCGCGAACTTGCGGCCGGCGCGAATGGGCGCAACAACCATCCGCCACACGATCTACAAGGGCAACATCGCAGGGGCGACCATCACCGACGACGGGACACCGGGCGGCTACCCCGACTCCCACGGCGACTTCAACGTTACCGTTCTGCGCTTCGATGACGTCAGCAACCCACAGGTCCCTACCCCCCTCGCTGCGTGGGTCAACCACGGGCAACACCCCGAGTCCAACGACAGCTACGCGCTGATCAGCGCCGACTTCCTCGGCCCTCTGGAGCGATTCGTCGAGCGCGACCTCGGCGCACCGCTGATCTTCAGCCAGGGCGACGTCGGCAGCGCGGAGGGCCCTTACGACCGCTCGAACAACGACGTCCTTCCCGACGGAGTCATCCGGGCATGGGCGCACGTCGGACACGCCCAGACCGAGCGCGGCGCGCGCTATCTCGCCGACTCGATCGTGAAGGCATGGCGAGACATCGGGGACGGGAACGCGACCGTTCCGTTCTCAAGTGATTTCCCTGTGGACTACATCGACGGGTGGGTTCCCGGACCGCTGTCGCACCCGTATCCAAGCGTTTCGAACTGCCGCACCGAGACGACCGTTGAGGGGAATCCCGGGGCGCCGGTCGTCGGCCTGCCCGACTGCGAGCGCGCGCAAAACGCCGACCCGAACAGCATGGTGTGGGAGAACTTGCGCGCGCACGGTCTGCCCGTCCCCGACCACTACGACGCGCCCGGCTTCACCGGCGTCGAGGAGAACATGCGCCTGCGGCTGCAAGCCGTACGCATCGGTGAGGTACTGCTCGGCTCCTGCGCCTGCGAAGCGCAGGTCGACCTGATCCTGAACTTCGAGAGCCGCGCGGACAACGTCGTCGGCAACATCTTCGACGGCTACGACTGGGGTTCATCCTGCGAGCAAAACGAAGACACCACCTGGACTTGCTCGCACCCGCAGATCGGGACGACGACGGTGAGCGACGCGCGCTACCGGCGCATGCAGGCGCAGGTCCACAACAACGCAGCGGGGTGGGACAAACCCGAGAACGCTGTAGCGGCCAACGCCGAGCCCGACGACCCCGCCAAGATCTGGGGCAACTTCACCAAGGAGGAGTTGTCACCGAACCTCGGGTACGCGTTGCCGGTCGGCGTCGGGCACGGAGGCGACTACAACGGTTACACGGTGAGCTACCGCGAATACATGAGCCGCGACCATTACAGAAAGGCGCTTACCGCCTACGGTCCGCACACCGCCGACTACATGGCGACACGGCTGGTGCGCATGGCCGCCGCGCTCAAGGGTGGCCCTGCCCTCGCACCGGAACCGCACGACGCGATGGCGCAGGCCGACGAAGCACGACAGGTAGCGCTTTCGACGGCACTCGGAGTCGCCTCGAGCGCCGCCTACGATGCGTGGCTCGCAGCGCTGCCCAACGATCTGGGTCCCGCCGAACCGCTGGTGCAGCCGACCGACGTCGCGCGATTCTCCGCAGCGACGTTCACTTGGAGAGGCGGCTCCAACGCGGTGGATAACCCGCGCGCGCGCGTCGAGCGACTCAGCGGCAGCGTTTGGAAACCCTACGCAGACCAAAGCGGTGAAGTGCAGACGATGGTCGAGTTCCCCAAGGGCGCAGCCGGGGTTGCCGACACGTACGCGGGGAACCAGCAGTGGCGTTGGACGGCCAACTTCGAGGCCTTCGACGCATTCCCGCGCACCGTGCATCCCGACGGCCAGACGCCGAACGGCACCTACCGGTTCGTCGTCGACGGCGCGATCCGTCTTGCGGGAGTCAACACGCCGTATCACTTCGAGTCCAATGCGTTCCACATCGGTCCGTGGGAAGGCATCAGCGTTCAGGACGTGCGCGTCGAGGACGACGGATCCGTCTCGTTCGCAGTAGCGGTGGCTTACCCGCGGACCTACGCGAGTCCATTCCGGTTCGTGCATGACGACGGTCGAACCAAGATCTGCTACACGTGCTCGTTCCGGCCCTGGGCATCCACCGCGGCGGTCGCGCGCGCGGAGATCACGGTGGCGCGCGCCGGTGGCGGCGGTACCGACGTCGTCGCCGCGACGCTATCGGGCGGCCGGTGGATCGCTCAGACCAACCTACAAACCGGCGACACAGCGGCGATTGCGCGCGGCGGGGTCATAGACGCCTACGGCGAAATCAACGGGGCTGCGATTGCGGTGAACTGAGCCGGGCGGCTGCCTACGCAGTGTCCACGACGAGCACGTCGCACATTGCGTGGTGCGTGATCTTGTCGGGAACGCTGCCGAGGAAGAAGCGCGCGGCGCCCGTCATCCCCTTGTTGCCCACGACGATGAGGCCGGCATCCTCGGCCTCGGCCGTGTCGATCAGTGCCGCGGCCGGTTCGGCATCGACGATGCGTGACATCGTCGCCACCGCACCGAATGCGCGCTCGGCCTCGGCCAGAACCTCCCGCCCACGCTCGGCTTTCCCGGCATAGACCAGGATCAACCGAGCGCCCGCCGCTTGTGCGATCTCGGCCGCGGTCGCCAGCGCGCGCCCGGCGCGCGCCGACCCGTCGGTACCCGCCACGATCGTGGCATACGGCGTTGGCTCAATTCCCGCAGTCGTCTCGACGACCAGGACGCTGCAAGGAGCGCGGTGCGACACCTTGTTCGGCACGCTGCCCAAACGGAATCGCAGACTTCCACCCATGCCTTGATTGCCGACCACGATCAGGTCGACGTCTTGGTCCTCGGCGATCTGACACAGCTTGTCGGCGGGATCCCCAACCTCCGACGACGCTTCGAGCGTAACCCCCGAGCCTGCATGCCGGCGCAGCACTCCTGAGGCGATCTGTTCGGCGATCATCATCGGAGTCTCGCCGCCGGGCGGCAGGCTCTCCTGCGCGAGGTCGGGCGAGCACACGGTCGCCACATGAAGTTCTGCCTTGAGGCTCTGCGCGACCGACAGCGCCCGCCTCAAAGCCAACTCAGCCGAGTCCGATCCGTCGGTTCCTGCAAGCAGCTTGCGAATCATCACGATCTGCCTCCTCCAGCCCACCCGGCAGATACCGGGGCAAGCCTACTCGAGCGCCGACGGCTGCCGGTCAGAACGACGGACCGGTCGTAAACATACAGACGATACCGTCTTGAGCATTGCGCTCTGCCTTCGTTTGCTCGCCTCCAAGGGCGCGCGCGAGTACCCCGAGGATGTCGTCGCGCACATCCTCCAGCGTTGCACCCTCAAGCACGACGCCCGCGTTCACGTCCATGTCGTCGCGCATCGACTCGTAGAGCCGTGTCGTTGTGGCGATCTTGATTACCGGCACAGTCGGGAAGCCGATGGGGTTGCCGCGGCCGGTCGTAAACAAGATCGCCTGCGCGCCGGCGGCCACAAGCCCCGTCATCGACTCGGTGTCGTAACCGGGCGCATCCATCAGGATGAGTCCGCGGCACCCGGGCGCTTCGGCGTAATCGATGACGGCAGAGACCGGTGAGGCGCCGCCCTTGGCGACCGAGCCGAGCGCCTTCTCCCGGATCGAACTCATCCCGCCGTCCATGTTTCCCGGCGCGATCACCATCGACGCGAGCGGGCCGAGGATCTCGTGAGTGCGCCGCTCGGCGGCGTCCACCATTGCGACGACCTTCTCCGCGACCTCGGGCGACGCCGCGCGGCGCGCGAGGATGTGCGAAGTCCCGATCATCTCGGTGTTCTCTGTGAGCAGGACCGTCCCGCCGCTCTCGACCACTCTGTCCGCGACGAGACCGACCGCAGGGTTGGCCGTGACGCCTGAGAACGCATCGGAACCTCCGCACTCCAGTCCGAGCACCAACCGGTTGATGTCGATTTCGGTTCGGACGTCGGCGCGCGCGCGCGCCAGAAGGGCTTCGGCAACGGCGGCGCCCTTGCGAGCCGCGCTCACCGATCCCCCCTCAGCCTGGATCGACAAGCACTCGACGGGTGCGCCGCCCTCTGCAATCGCGGGCGCCAGAAACTCCGCCTTGATCACCTCGCACCCGAGTCCGATAACGAGCACTGCTGCCACGTTGGGGTGACGAGCAATACCTATCAATGTGCGCGCGTGCAACTCCAGATCGCGACCTCCCCGTCCGCACCCGTGACCGTGCAGGAGCGGGACCACACCCGGGACTGCGCGAGCGATGGCCGAGACAACGCCGTTGGCGCACGACACCGACGGCAGCACCACGACGTGATTGCGCACTCCCGCGCGCCCGTCGGATCGCTCGTAGCCGAAGAAAGACCTCACGACTCGTCCGGTCCCATGTTGTGTGTGTGTACCCACTCGCCGGCCGCGATGTCGGCGGTCGCGCGCCCGATCACCTCTCCGTACTTCACCACCGGGTCTCCCGCGCGCAGCGCGCGGAGCGCGATCTTGTGCCCGGCCGCGACATCGGTCACGGCCGTCAAGGACCCGCCTCCCGCAACCGCGGCAACAACTCCCGCCGAAATGTCGCACAACGCGACGGCGACATCGTCGCGCGCGTCGATGATCATGAGTTCTCGGTGTGGCATCCGCAGCACCCCCGCGGCATTATCGGGCAAAGCGCAGACTATTCCCACACAACGGCCCAGTCGGCGACGGTGCGCGCGCCGGTTGGAAGAGTAAAGACGACGCGGTCGCCCTCGCGCTCTCCCGTGGCTCCCCCAAATCCGAATCAGGCTCGGCGGGAGGTATTCGCCGCCGGCGTGAGAACTCCTATCGGCACGACGGAAGGAGAACTGCGATGACGTACCGCCGTGTTGGATCCATGGCTCTTCTGGTTTGTCTGCTGGCGCTCTGGGTGGCTCCGGTTTCCGCGCCGGCCACGACCACCACCCTGCGTGTCCAGAAAGGCAAGCTGCTCGACGCCGAAGACAGGGACGTGATCTTGCGCGGCATCGCCATGATCAACAAGGCATCTCCCTACCTGCCGAACTTCGGCGCGCAGGACTTCGCGCTCGTGCGGTCGTGGGGCATGAACTCGATTCGGTTGGGAACTTCCTGGCGAGCCATCGAGCCGACCAAGGGCGAGTACGACACCGGATACTTGGACCGGCTCGCAGGCTTCGCGCGCGCCGCGACCGATGCCGGCCTCTACGTGATCGTAGACATGCACCAAGACCTTTGGGGGGGCCCGTGGGGCAACGGAGCCCCGGATTGGGCAACCGACGAAACGTGTCCGCACGTGGATTCCGCGTCCTACACCGGCGCCTGGGCCACCAACTACTTGTCCCCCGCGGTGATGTGCGCCTTCACCAACTTCTGGACGTCCGCGGAATTGCAGGATCACTACACCAAAGTTTGGCGCGAGGTCGCATCGCGCATGGCCGACAACCCCATGGTGATCGGCTACGACTTGATGAACGAGCCGTACCAAGGCTTCATCCCGCCGGGTGTATTCGAGACGCAGTTCCTGTACCCATCGCAATCCCGCTGGCTGAAATCGGCAAGAGAGCTGGACCCCAAGGCCATCGGCTTCCTCGAAGCGCCGAACTACAAGAACGTCCACATGCCGACCGTTCCGGCAATCGATACTCCGCCGAACGCCGTGTACGCGCCGCACCTGTACGGTTTCTGGGACGAGATCCCCGGCCAAGGCGAGCAGGCGCGCGGAGATCTTGCGTCGGCCAACTTCCGATACTCAGTCGTCGAGGCGCACGTGATGGGACTGCCGATGTGGCTCGGCGAGTTCGGGATCGTGCATGACGCGCCGGGCGCGGCCGGGTTCCTGCGCACCGTCTACGATCTCGCCGACGAAGCCTGGGCCGGCACGGCGTACTGGGAGTACTCCCCCGGCAACAGCTACTCGCCGATCGACCGAGACCGCGATCCTCGTGCGACGCTCATCGAGATCGCGCGCCCGTATCCTGTCGCGGTTCCCGAACTCACCGAGTTCCATTTCGATGCAGCGACGGCTGTCTTCGAAGCGACGTGGACCGGGTCCGGCGATGCGGTGTTCGCAGTCCCGCACATGTGGTACCCGGATGGGCCGCAAGTCGACATCGACGGCGGATCTTGGGCCTGGAACCCGACAACGGCCGAGCTGACGGTAACCGGCGGAGCGGGGTTGACGGTGAAGCCGGCGTGACAATAGGGCCGCCGCGCCGCGATCGAGGCAGGAACCGGCCACCGGGTGTCGAAGTGTGGCCCTTGGTCGCGCGTACGTAGGCACCGCACTCGCGCGCAGGGAGCCACAAGGGAGAGGAGCGCTCGGATGCGTCGCACCCGTGTTCGCCGCACGACGGCGGCGGCAGTTTTCATCACCGTAATCGCGATGATGAGCCCGAGCCTGGGTTCGACCGTGCGGGGACCCGAGCGCCCGGCCGACCAGGGCTTGCAGGGAGCCGGAGAACTCGAGGCCGCCACGCGCGCGGTCAACGGACTTTTCGCGAACCCCGACCCCGACCACGACGGACTGCGCGATGTACAGATGGTTGCGACGGTCCACGGGGACGACTACTGGGTGATCGCCGACTTGGACCCCGCGACGGTGTGCGCGCCCACGCTGTTCGATGAGTCAACCTTCGGCGGCTGCGACGCCGTCCGGTTCACGCGCAGTGAAGAAGGAACCGGGTACATCTACGATGTCGGCTTCAGCGTGGGAGAGAACCCGCTCGGAGACCAGTCCCCTCAAGCGCGCGCAGCGCTGTCGACGATTCCTGAGGAGTTCCTCAAGGCGCGCGCCACAGACCCGCCGGGTTGCACTCCGACGACCGACGAGAACTGCAGGCCGCTCGACGTGGACGGGGTCACATACCCCGAGGCGTACGAACGGCTCTCCGCGCTGTTTGACTCACCGAAGGCGCCGGATCTGGTCGTGCTCCAGCCACCCGGCGGACCCGACGGATCCAAGGGCGGCCACGGGCACCTGTCGCTACTGCAGTCGCGAGCAACGTTGCTCACCGCCGGACGTGGCGCGCGCCGCGCGCCACTCGGCGAGACCGATGAACTCAACTTGCGAATCCAAAACACCGACATCGCGCCGACCATTTCGCGCGCGCTCGGCCTCGCGCCGTACGGCGCCGGAGCAACCGGACTCAACGGCCTGGACGACCCATCGGCGTTGCTGCGTCGCCAAGACGGGCGCTCGCTCGATGAGTTGCTCGCGCCGACGTTCAACACATTTGTCGTCGTCATCGACGGCCTCGAACCCGAGCTGGTGACACCCGACCTCACACCGAACCTCTGGAATCTGTCTCACGGTGGCGCGCGGGCGACGACCTTCGCGGGCGCAAAGGCCCGCATGATCACCGAGACGAACGCGAACCACACGGCCATGCTGACCGGACGTTCGCCGGAAGAAGACGGGCTCGTCGCCAACAACTTCTACAACCGCATCTCGAAGCAAAAGGAAGCGATGGAGCGTCCCGGATTCATTCAGACCAAGACGCTCTTCGACGCCATCGAAACGCAGAAGCCCTACCTGCGCACCGCGGCGGTGCTCGGAAAAGAGAAGCTGCGCCTGCTGTTCGACTGCACGCGCAATTCGTCGGGGGCTTGCGGAACCAACACCGACAACCCCGAAGGACAGTCGGTCTCACACGTGCAACCCGACTACCTGCTCGGCTCTTCAACGCATCCCGATCAGGTAATCGCCGACCCCGACTCCCACGCTCCGGGTGAGCCCGCGAGCGGCTCAGGCGTCACGCTCGATCAGTTCGTGATGAAGCAAGTTATCCAACTGCAGCAGAAGGAAGACCCCGACTTCACTTTCGTCAATCTTGGTCAGGTGGATGCGTTCCAGCACCTGTTCGGCTCGCACAGCGCGCAAGGACTCGCAGCCGTGCGCAACGCGGATCTTCAGATCGGCCTGCTGGTCGAGTCGCTTCGCGCGGCCGGCAAGTGGGAGCACTCGATTCTGATTGCGACGGCCGACCACTCTTTCCTCAGCCTCGACGCCACCGGCAGCGCAGTCGAAAGCAAGTCGGGCTCGGTGCGCGTTTCGAATCCGGTCGGCGGCCAGGTCACCGGCCACCGAGTCCCGCTCGATCAACTGTCGGACGCGAGCGTCGAAGCAATAGTCAGCCACTCAGGCAGCGCGTCGGTGTACTTGAAGGACCCGAACGACGTTGCGGCCGCCGCCGCATTCGCCGCGCGCGCACTCGCGCTTCTCGACAGTACCGGAGGTCGGTCCGTCGAAGCTGCGTACTGCCGCAAACCGTCGGGCGGATGCGACCCGATCCCTGCGAACTGGGAGCTGAACACGCCTCGGATCGGGGAAGTGCTGCTGACCGCCGACGACCAGCACGTCTTCCTGGCCTCACGCACCGACTCGGCCGCAGCATTGACCGGACAACACGGAGGGATCGCAGCGGCGCCGGTTCCGCTGATCGTGGCGTCGGGCGGATCCTACGTGCGTAACAGGATCGTCACCGACACCGTTACGACAGGAAGCATCGCGCCTACCGTCGCGTGGATCTACGGCATCACCGGCACCGATGGAACGACCCCCTTCCCCGGCAGTTCGTGGAGCCGTTCACTCGACGAGAAGGCGTTCTTCAAGAACCCGTTCCAAGCGCAAACCGACGGTGACATCGCCGAACCACTGGCGAAGCGCGCGCTGTTGGTGACGTTCGATGCGAACAACAGCACCGACGTGCACTGCTTGTTGTCGCAGTACGACGGCCAAGAGGCAATGGACAACTTCTGTGGCGCCACCAGTGCGCTCTTCTCGCCCTCGCGCACGCCGGTTCCCACGCTTCGGTGGCTCCGTGACCGCGGCACGCTCGCGCGCTACGGCAGCATCGTTTCCTTCCCGACGGTGACGTTCCCGAACCACCTGGTGCTCGGCACCGGGGTTCACCCCGGACACCACGACCTCGTCGGCAACCGCTTCTACGACCGGGCCAACGAACGAATCGAAAGCCCTATCGACCCGGCCGATCCGCGAAACCCCGTCTACTTCTGGACTGAGCGGCTAACCTCCACGAAAGTCGAAACGCTGCACGAGGCAACGCACCGTTCGCGCGGAGACTGGATGGGGCCGGACAACATCGATCCCCTGAACGCTTGGGGTGCCTACACCGCAGCCGTTGACGAGCCCACGGTACGCGGCGCCGACTTCGCGTCCCTCGAACCCGACCGCAAGCTCAACGGCGAACCATTGTTCGCCGGCCACGTCGGACGGCCGGACGAGTTGCTTGCCGACACCAACCAGGAGTGTCTACAAGCAGCGCCCGAGCAGTACGGACAGGGCAGCGCGATCGACCACCTCGGACAAAGCCAGGCACGCATGCTCTTCGAGGATCCCTCGCACCCACTGCCGACGCTCACATACCTGAACTTCTCCCTCGTGGACGAAGGGGCACACACGTTTGGCCCGCACACCCCCTGCGCCCTTGCCTCCTACCACGACTCAGACGCGCGTCTGGCGCGCGTCCTGGCCGCCATGGCGGACGCAGGTGTGCTCGGCGAAACGTTGATCATCATTGCCGGGGACCACAGCCAAGAGAACCAGCGCCAGATGGTCGGCGGGGGGGGCTTCGGCAAGGCCTTCGACGCGATCCTTTCCGACCCGGCGCTGCGCGTCGGATACGTCGCCGCGGACAACTTCCTGTACCTGCGCACAATGGACGTTACCTCAACCGAACTTGTCGAAGGGCAGAACGAGGTCACCTTCACGGTCACCGACAACGACACCGGGCTTCCGGTCGGCGGCGCAACGGTCGAGGTTCGCAACCAGACGGGCGACTTGCTCGCGAGCGAAACCACCCCGCCCGCCGACGGCGAACGCCACCAGACGGTTTCGATGCCGCGTCGAGTTTCGGACGCCGGAAACGACGCGCAAGATCTGGCGACCGACGGGCGGCCGATCGGGGACCTGCCGACAGTGCGCAATCCCAACTACGCCCCGTCGTCGGGAACCGTCACCCTGGAGTTCGCAGCAACCGGGCCGGTCAAGGTTACCGTGACGGCCTCGACGTTCTCGGCACGAACGCTGCAACTCGAACCGTCGTAACTCTTAGAACCGGCTGAAGGCCGGCGGGTAGGGCACGAACGCGATCTCGGCGTCGGAGCCGTGGATCTCGAGCGCGCGCGCCACGGCCTCCTCGACGGTCGCCGCCGACTCGAAACCCACGCGATGCACGAGTTCGGGCTTCTCGGCGCCGGCCACAATCACGCGTGAGGTGTGCCGCAGTCGCTTCAGAGGGAACAAGGCCATGATCGCGTGCACCGGATGGAAGCTGAACTCCCGGCGATACCGGTGAATGAACCCCGCGTGCGAGGCGTACTCGGCCTCGTAGGCCTCGCGCGCCGCGTACGGGTCGCGCGTCTGGGGCAGCACTCGGTCCCAGACTTCGTGATGAGGCCCGTGCGCGCGATCGTCCCAACGATCCGGACACGGCGTCGCGAGAATCGTCGTGCAACCCGGTGCGCCGAGTGCTTCGATCATGCCTCCCAGGTAACCAAGGCCTGTGGAAACCAGCGTCAGCAACGGGTTCATCACCGAGTACGCGGCATACGGGCTCCAGTCTGGGATTCCGTAAATCACGATGTCGGCCTTGCGTTCGATCAGGTCACGGCGCGCGGGTTGGTGCGCGCGATTGAGTTCGAGGACTGCGGCGCGCGCGGCGCCGACGCTGCCTCCGAAGATCCGCGCGACCTGCAGTGGGTTCGCAAGCACGGTTTCGACCTTGAAGATCCGGTCGGCGCCCAAACGCTCCGTGACCAGGACGCCCATCTCGTCGAGCATCGCGTGCATCCGGTTACGGTCGAACGACATCGACATGTCGTCGGGATTGTGGTGATGGCGGATCGAGCGGAACGTCGACAGACCGACGCAGATCGACTTCCACCCACCCGAGAACCCGCGCGTCGTCGAGCAGTTCAGATAGACGGAGAGATCCGCATCCGTGAACCGACGTGAGATCTCCACGTCGTAGCCGCTCGGAGTTACGCCGAGTCGCTCGATCCCGTCGCGGTCCTCGGCATCGTGACACACCAGCCGCGGTGCGAACTCGCGCACCAAGTCCGCGCCGATCAACTTCGCCAACTCATCGTGAGTGAACTGGCGGTGCAATGCGTTTGCACACACGAGCGTCACGTCGTCCCGGCGCACGCCTCCGGCCTCCAACTCGCCCAGGATCGCCGTAAGCGCCGGCTCCCACATCGGCACGTAGCACGGCACCGTGGGGTCGTCGAAGGCGATCGTCACTCGTCGCTTGCCGCGCGCGATCTCGCGTAGCGGACGCGTGTCGAGCGGCGACTCCAGTGCCGAGCGAATCTCCGCCCCGAGATCGGCGACCGGCTCAATGGGAAGCGCGATCCCCGACGAGACAACGGTTGTGTGATCGGGAAGCGTCGCAGTGACGAACCGATCTCCAAAGACAATCTGCTGCTCCATCCGGGCCCTCCCCCGCGCGCATTGCACGCAGGATAGCCCGGCGCGCGCCGCTACCTGATTCGGCAGGAAGAAAGGGGGGTACGGTGCGAGTCCCGCGGTCGGGACTCGCACCGTCCGAAACTATGCGGGATGCGGGTGGGACGCACCCCGCCCGGTGTCTCGAGGCTCCACAGCAGAGAGCCGTCGGTTCTGACACCCTGTGCACGCGCAGGTCTCGCAGCGCCCGTCGGCGCATGAGCGGACAGACCGTGCGCGTTTCCTACGGCGATCCGACGCGCGCAGCGGGCCCAGCAACGGGAGCACGACCGAAGTGCGTTCTGCGTTGTCGATCTGCTTCACGACGATCCCCTTCTGCCGGACACCGCTGCGTGCGACGGTAGATGCACGGTACGCCCGGCATGTGAGAAACGAGTGAAGAATCCGCTGGGAAACGATGTTGCGTGAAACCCGCCGACACCGGCTTTGAATGCGGCGGCGCCCGGACGGTTCCGGCCGTTCGGCCGATGCTGTCCGGGCGCCTTGTTGCGGAGGCCTATGCCGGTTGTGGGCTACCGGCGGGTGTTTCAGGGGGTACTTCTACGCTCGGAAGCATAGAGCCCGCGTGTAAGGATTCTGTGAAGAACTCCCCAGCGCCGGATGAAGTTCGCGGAAGGTACACACTGAACAAAGTCCCGCACGCCGGTTCGCTCGATGCTCGGATATGCCCACCGTGCGCGCGCACGAGGTCTCCCACGACGCTCAATCCGATGCCGGATCCCCCGGCCCGAACGTCCCGACCCCTGAAGAACCTGTCGAAAATCCTCGGAAGCTCATCCGCCGGAATCCCCTGACCCGTGTCGCTCACGCGAATGACGGCCCACGGCCCCTCCGCACCGCAGGTCAGGCGGACCATTCCGTCGGCGGGAGTGAACTTCAGCGCGTTCGACAGCAGGTTGGCCGCGATCTGATGTAGCCGCGTCGGATCGGCCCAGACCTCTACGTCTTCGAGGTCGGCTGTAAGGACAACGCCGGCCGCATCGTACGGACCGGCGAACTCGCGCACCGCCTCTTCCAGCGCCGAACGTAGTTCCAGGTCCGTCCGCTCCAGCGAGAACCACGCGCCGCGAGCGGAGGCAACCGTCTCGAGATCAGCGATCAGACGCGACAGCCGCAGGATCTCCTCGTGAAGCGACTCGAGTGCTTCCGGTGTGCTTTCCAAGACGCCGTCCTGCAGAGCCTCGACTTGCGAGCGCAGAATCGCAATCGGCGTCCGCACCTCGTGCGCGATGTCGGCCGCGAACCCGCGGCGCAGCTGATCTTCCTCTTCGATGGTGTCGGCCATCATGTCGAACGCGCGCGCCATCTGGCCGAACTCATCGCGGGACTCCAACCCGATGCGAACCGAACGGTCGCCGGCCGCAAGCGCACGCGCGGCGCGCGTCAGAGCGCGCGCGGGCGCCGTGGCGCGGGACGACAAAAACGCCCCTAGCGCCAGCGCGGCGAGCGCGGCGGCCACCCCGCCCGCGAACAGCAGCCGGTTAACCGCCGAGCGAAAAGCAACGTCCTGCGGAAGCAGTCCGGCCTCCGGCAGACGCGTGATCGCACGCCCGACGACCGCGCCGTCGGGTCCGACGATCAACAACTCCTTCTCAATACCCAGCGGCCCGGTACCCATCATCTCGCGATGCACTCGGGTCATGCTCTCACCAAGCGGACTGTCTTCCGCCTGCCAGATGACCGTACCGTCCGAAGCCTCCAGACGAAGCGTCCCGCCGTCGGCCAACAGAACCGGTGACACGCGTTCGAGATCCTCCAGGTTCCAGCCCCCGTAGCGGCGAAACGAGTCGGCCAGCCCGATGACGAGTTGGTCCTGGCGCAACTGACGCTGCGCATCGATGTATCCATCAAACCGCTTGCCGAAGGCGACGTTGACGAGCAACGCCGTCAGCGCAGCGGCCGCGATCCCGACTCCGGCGAGCGTTGCCGCGAAACGAATCGCGAAGGAGTTACGCATCGGCCTTGACGCCGAGTTTGTAGCCGACCCCGGTGAGCGTGACGATGTACCGCGGACTGCGCGGATTGTCCCCCAGCTTCTTGCGCAGGTTCCCCACGTGCACGTCGATCGTTCGCTCGTAGCCGTCGTGGTCGTATCCCTGAACGCGAGCGATCAACTCATGGCGCGAGAACACCCTGCCCGGGCGCGAAGCCAGCGCAAGCAACAAGTCGAACTCACTGCGAGTCAACTGCACCAACTCGCCGCCCACTTCCACCTCGCGCGTGTCGCAGTCGATCGAAAGCTTGCCCTCATCGAATCGCAAACGCTCGGCAGGACGGGCCACGCTTGCGCGGCGGAGCACCGCCTCGACGCGGGCCACAAGCTCTCGTGGGCTGAACGGTTTCGTCAGGTAGTCGTCGGCGCCGAGCCGCAACCCCGCGACTCGGTCGTCCTCCCCGGCCTTGGCGGTCAGCATGATGATGGGCACCGCCGACATCTGCCGCAGCGACCGCGCGATTTCCTCGCCGGAGAGATCCGGCAGCATCAGGTCGAGGATGACGAGATCCGGCATCGAGCGCATCGCCGTTTCAAGCGCGCGCGCGCCGGTTTCGGCGAGCAGCACTGCGTAACCCTCTCGTTCGAGATACGAGCGGACGATGTCGCGGATCTTGCGCTCGTCATCTACGACGAGAACCGTTGCACTACCCATAAGCGATCGGACCGGCGTGTTTCAGGAGTTCACGCCCGCCCTAGTGTTCAAACGATGCGGGACGGCACACAGTTGCGCAAGGGGGCACCGGCCCCCGCGAAGCGGGCCGGATGCCCCTATGTCCTCAATGCGACTCGGACATCAGTGAGCGTGATGTCCGCTCCCGTCGGGACCCAACAACGCCTCCGCGAGCGCCGCGGCTTCCTCGTCTCCAAGCCGGTCGAGCAGCGGGACGTAGACCTCTTCCTCCTTGACGAAATGCACACCCAACAGGGCTTCCAAGCCGATGAGCGCGCGCGCGGCTTCCTCGCGAACTGCAGGGGACGGCGCCTCCGCCGCGAGCGCTGCGAGACGGTCGATTCGCTCGGTGATCGCGCGATGGTCGATCTGCATCGTGCGTGTCGCGCCTCCGACCGCCCGCAGGACCTTCTCGACTGCCGGGTAAAGCAGTTCCTCTTCCGCGCGAGCGTGCGGCAACAGGCCCCCGCGCAGAAACGACACGGCTGCGTTCAGGCGCGCGCCCAGTTCGCGGTCATCAAGCGAAGGAATGTCGCGGGAGAGCGCACCGAGGGCTTCGATCTCACCATGGAGGTGCTCGTGCTCGGCGTGTACCGCCTCGCCCAGACGGTGCCCCGCGCTGTGTTCGGCGACATACGGCCAGGGCTCTCCCCCGACGACTCGCGCGTGGTCGGCCTCGGTCGGCGGCGGCGATACGACGTGCAGGACCACCAAGCGCCCTTCCCGCGCGCGCACGCCGCGCTTAACGCCGGCCGGCGCAACCACAACGTCGCCGGCGCGAACGTGGTGGATCTTGTCTCCGACAAGCACGTCGCCGGTCCCCTCCAGCACCGTCAGCGCAAGGTCCACCCGGGGTTCGTGCAGCGGGATCTGTTGCCCCGGTTCGAACGCCGCGAGCACGACCTTGAAGTGCTCGGTCGCATACAGCAGCTTCGGCGTGAATCCCTCGGAGCGGTACTCCGCCAAGTCCGCTCCCCTGCCTACGATTCCTTCCGACATCTCGTACCTCCGTATTTCCGACTCATGTGGTATTTATACTTTGTGGGGTGTAAAATCAAGCCATGGCCTCGAAGAAGCAGTACCTAGAACCCACGACCGCCGCACACCGCGCGCTCGCGCACGCCAGTCGAGTGCGAATCCTTCGCGCCCTGCGAACGGCCGACCACCCTATGGATGCGCGAGAAGTCGCCGAAGAAGTGGGGCTGCACCACAACACCGTGCGTGCTCACCTCGACGTGCTCGTCGACGTCGAACTGGTCGAGAAGACTCCCGAAGAACGCGACGTTCCCGGGCGGCCGCGCATGGTGTACCAGGCGGTGCCTGAGGAGATCCCGATTGGCAGCCGCGGTGAATACCGGCTGCTCGCAGAGATCCTCGCAAGCTATCTGCGCTCAATCGTGACCAACCCCGCAGCCGCAGCCGAGGAAGCCGGACGCGCGTGGGGCGGCTACCTGACGGAGCGTCCCGCCCCCTTCCAGCAAGTGACCGCGCCCGAGGCGATCGGTCGCGTCGCAAAGATGTTCATCGATCTCGGATTCGAGCCGGAGATCCGGGAAAGCGGCGACCACAAGACGATCCTGCTGCACCGCTGTCCGTTCCGCGATGTCGCTCACAGCAACCCCGAAGTCGTTTGCTCGATCCACCTCGGGCTGCTCCGCGGACTGCTCGAGCAAGTCGGCGCACCGATCTGGGTAACCGACGTGCAACCGTTTGTGAAGCCGTCGCTATGCCTGGTTCATCTCGGCGAACGCGAGAGGAAGCCCGGTGCTTGACAAACTCCGCGAGGTGATCGACCCCGAGATCGGCGTCAACATC
This sequence comes from Actinomycetota bacterium, assembly GCA_041658565.1. Lineage (NCBI taxonomy): Bacteria > Bacillati > Actinomycetota > Actinomycetota bacterium. Next base: position 104,534 of record JBAZZY010000005.1, read on the forward strand.
GTGGATCTCGGACTCGTGTACGAATGCGAAGCGGACAAAGGACACGCCGTGGTCACCATGACATTGACCACGGCCGCGTGTCCGATGGGCCCGTACCTGTTGGACACAGTCGAGGGCGTGCTGCTTCGCCAGCCCGGAATCGAGTCCGCCGAGGTCCGTGTGGTCTGGGACCCGCCTTGGACCCCATCGATGATGTCGGATGCCGCGCGCGCGCAACTTGGCTGGAACGGCTGACCTCCGGCGCGCGCGCCTACCGGCCGTCGCGCTGGCAGCGATCGCGATTCTTGCCGGCATGTGGGCTGGACTCGCGCGCCTCGGATGGGTTCCCCTCACTCCCGGATCGTGGCTGCCCGGAGTCCACGGGCTCCTCATGGCGCTCGGCGGTCTCGGGACACTGATCGCGCTGGAGCGCGCGGTTGCCCTCGGCCGGGCGTGGGGATACGTCGCTCCGGCCGCGGCTGCCGCCGGAGCCCTCTGCCTGGTTGCCGGAGCGCCGGCGCGCCTTGCGGCATCGCTGCTCACCGTCGCGGGCCTCGCGCTGGTTGCGATCTTCGCTCAGATCATGCGCATCCAACCCTCGATGCACACCGCGGTCATGACGCTTGCGGCAACAGCGTGGCCGGTATCCACGCTGTTGTGGATGCGGGGATGGCCCATCTCGCGCATGGTTCCGTGGCTCACCGGTTTCCTGGTGCTCACCGTTGCCGCCGAGCGCGTCGAGTTGGCGCGCGTCGTGCGTCTAACCTCGGTGGGGCGGACGCTATTTCTCGCCGCCGTCGCGGTCACATTCACCGGAGTCGCAGTGACGGGTCCGGCCCCGGGGCCGGGCGCGCGCATCGCCGGCGCCGGCCTGCTCGGTCTCGCCCTCTGGATGGTTCGCTACGACGTCGCGCGCCGCACCGTGCGCATGCCGGGTCTGACGAGATATGTCGCCGCAGCACTACTTGCCGGCTACGCGTGGCTGGGCTTCGCCGGCGCGCTGTGGATTGCCGGCGGCACGAAGACGGCGCGGTTGTACGACGCGTCGCTGCACGCGATCTTCCTCGGCTTCATCATCTCGATGGTGTTCGGTCACGCGCCGATCATCTTGCCTGCCGTCTTGCGCATCGCGCTTCCGTATCGCACTCGCTTCTATGCGCACCTCGGGCTGCTGCACGCATCGCTCGCGGCGCGCGTAGCCGGAGACCTGCTTCCCAGCGGCGAAGTGCGGCGGTGGGGCGCACTTCTCGGAGTCGTGGCTATCCTTTTGTTCCTTGCAAACACCGCGACGGCGGTGCGTTCTACCTCCGCCAAGAGGAACCCTGATGCGTGATTTCCCGGCCACGCCGTTCGACCGCATACGCGGGACGCACTAAAGAGATGCGCGCCCGCAGCTTCACTCGGCACTACCACCTCGCCGGCCGGATCTGGATGACGGCGGCGCTTGCGTCGTTCCTTTTGCCCGCCGGCGCGCGCCTGGGAACGTGGCTTCCGATTCACCTTGCCGTCGCGGGAGCCGTCGCGGTCACGATCAGCGGCGCGATGCAGACGTTCGCCGCCGCGCTGACGGCGGCACCTTCTCCTCCACGCGCGCTTTCGGTCACGCAGTTCACACTGGTCAACACCGGCACGGCGCTCGTCGTCGTCGGCTACCCGACGCACCACCCGGGATTGGTAATCGCCGGAGGATCGTTGTTCGTCGCGGCAATGGTGCTGCTGGCCGTCACCCTGGCGCGCGCTTGGCGAATCGGCCTCAATCGCAGACATCCGGTGCCGGTAATGATGTATTCGGCCGCAGTCGCGTCCATCCTTGCGGGCGCAACTCTGGGCGCTCTGATCGGCGGCGGGATCGTGACCGATGGAGTGACCCGGCTCGCACTGCGCGAGACTCACATGGTCCTGAACGTCCTGGGCTTCGCGTCGCTCACTATTGCCGGAACGCTCATCACATTGTTGCCGACGGTGCTGCGCGTTCGCATGCCGGCCGCGCGCGCGGGTCAGATGGCGACCCTGCTGACCTCGGGTGTGGGCTTGCTCGCACTTGGCCTTGCTCTGCAGTTCGCCCCCATCGCGGCCGGTGGCGCGGTCTTGTTGGCGAGCGGCGCGCTGGGAGTTGCGTTTATGGCGGTGAAGACCGCACGCATCCCCCGGCGCTACTTCGTAGCCGTGTCGGCCAAGCACCTGATGTGCGCGATGACGTGGTTCGTCGCCGGAACGGTTGCGCTGGGCGTTGCGATGCTGCGCACACCGTCCACGGAATTCGACATCCTTCCCCCGGCACTGGCTGCATTCCACAGTTTTGGCCCCGTATACCTCGTCGTATTCGTCGGCGGATGGCTACTGCAGACGCTGCTCGGAGCGTGGCTCTACATCCTCCCCACCGGAATCCCCGGAGGGCCCGAAGACCGGCGGATCCTGCTCGCCGGCGTCGAGCACGGCGCGCGCCTGCAACTCGTCGCGATCAACGGCGGTCTGCTTCTTCTCGTACTCGGCGCGACCGGACGCTTTGACGCTCTGACGGCGCCGGGAGCGGCGCTCGCCTTAGCCGGAGGAGCTGTGGCTCTCTGCAAGGCGTGGACCTACCGCGCCCTCGTCAAGGTGCCCGGCACGCGCGCGCTCTCGGCGCGCCTGTGGAAGATCTGACCCGGCACGCTCTGCCGCGCGCGCCTCGCGACGTTCCGCCATCACAGCGGCACGCGGCGACAGAAGCCGCACCACAAGCAGGAACAGAATCGTCACAGAAGTCGTAATGCCGCCCCACTGAACGGCAAGGTTGCGCGCGTCTGATCCCGCCGTAACGAAGTGGACGCTGGACACGACGAACAACACGGCGGTCATCGCATGCACACGACGCCACCATCGCTTGGACATGCGGCTCATCACCAGCGAGGTGACCTCGATCACCACAAGAAAATACAGCGCGACGATCCCCCACGCGACCGGCCCCGGTCGCCAGCCGGACGCGAAGGGAACGAACAGTTCCGCGGGACCGAAATGCGCGTAGGTGTCGGCGACCAAAGCGAGCAAATGCACGCCGACGAAGACCACCGACAATCCGCCGAGAAAGCGATGCAGATCCGCCAGCCACGACGGCGCGGGACGACGGGCGAACAGCCGCGTAGACAGAACCAGCCCCCACACAGTCGCGGCCGACAACAGCGCCCAGGAAACGAGCCCCGCCGAACGCGCCACGTACCACCACAGGTGGGAGTTCATACGAGCACCGCCTCGATCCCCGGCGCGTGATGCACGACCCCCGCGTCGTCGACGACGAATCCGGTGGCACCGGCATCGGTCAACACTTTCGGCGCGCTTTGCACGCCGGACAAGAACGCGGCCTTGGCCAGAACTTCCGCGCGCCACCCGAGCGTCGTCACCACCGTGGCGGACGCGAGCCCCGATGTCGAAGGTTCACCCGCCGTGGGATCTATCAAATGATGGCGACGAATTCCGCCCCGCACCCACGAGCGACGCACCCGCGTCGACGTTGCGACGGCACCCTCGGTGATTCGCAGGCGCTGCGCCTCGCCCTCGAACGGGTGCTCGACACCGACGATCCATCCATCGTCGTCCGGCGCCTCGCCGAACACCCGCAAGTCGCCGCCGACGTTCACGCACGCGCCGCGCGCGCCTACTTCGATCAGTTCTCCCGCGATCAGGTCCGCGGCGTACCCCTTGGCGATCCCACCGGGATCGAACTCGACGCCGGCAGGCAGGTGGACGGTACCGGCTCCTTCGTCAATCTCTATTCCGGCGCACCCGGGTGCCGGGGAAGCAACAAACGGCGCTCCCTCGGCCGAGATCTCGTCGAAGTCCCTGTCGTATCCAACCAACTCCAGAGCATGCAGCACCGTCGGGTCGAACCTCCCGCCGGTCGATCGCCATCCGGCAACGCCCAAACGCACCAGCGCGCGCGTCGGTGCCGACACCGTCACGGCGCGCCCGGCCGACTCGTTCAGACGGGTGATCTCACTCGACGGACTGAAGCGGCTCCACAAGTGCTCCAGGTCGACCAAGCGGCGGCGCGCGCGCGCAAGCGCATCCTGCCCTGCACCGACGACCACTATGTGCGCCAGGGTGCCCATTGCCCGGACGCGAACCTCAACTGCCACGGCTCACCGTGTGAACGCGCCGCACGACTACCCGCCTCGGCGCCGGGCGTGAAGCCCGGCGCGCGACCCGACGCGTCGCCGGCGCGCGGCGCAAAGCCGGAGGACTCGCAGGCGCGCGCCGGCGCACAACGACCACCACAACCTGTTGCGCAGGTGGGGCAAGCGCAGCGGCGGTCGGCGCCGCCGGAGCAGGAACCGTCATCGTCATTCCGGCGATCATCGCAAGCCCTGCCGACAGGCTCAACCCCAACGCCAGGATCCGTCCGGCGGCGGCCGGGTGATGGTTAGTCATCGTCGTCCGGCTCATCTTCGTGCTCGTCCGGGCTCTCATGCTCGCGCTCGTCGTCGGGCTCATCGTCATCATCATCGACCGTGCGCGGACTCGCCGTGCTCGTCTCGTCCACAAACACAGTCTCGACCGGGGTCGGTTCGACGCTCCCCGCCTCGGCTGTCTCCGCGACCGGGACGGGTGCCGGAGTCTCATCGACAAACACCGTCACGACTTTCGGCGAGGGCGTCGCGTCGGCTGGATTCAACTGCCCGACGGGTTCCCGCCCAAACCCGAGGAGCCCGAGATTCGCCCCGATCGCAAGCGCGCCGGCGATCACCGTCAGCGACACCGCGGTTCCTGCCGCAACTGCCGTCTTTCTCTTCATCACAACCTCCCGTTTCTCCATCGTCACGAACACCCACGACGCTAACGCCAGCATCGCCAACTCCTCGCCAGGCGATGTCAAAGATTTGGCAAAGACTCGGCAAGCATCCATACGACATGCGACGATGCGGTCATGCGGGTGTTGCTGGTCGAAGACGATGCGTCCATCGCCGAGCCCCTGCGACGCGGCCTCGAACGAGAGGGATTCGAGGTTACCCAGGCGCGCACGGGCGCCGAGGCGGTGGCCGCCGCGACGCCCGACATCGTCTTGTTGGACCTCGGGCTGCCGGACATGGACGGGTACGAGGTTTGCCGCCGGATTCGCGCGCGTTCGTCCGTTCCGATCATCGTCGTCACATCACGCTCGGAAGAAGTTGATCGCGTCGTCGGACTTGAACTCGGCGCCGACGACTACGTCGTCAAGCCGTTCGGCTTTCGTGAACTCGTCGCACGCATTCGGGCCGTCACCCGCCGCGCCGCGGCCGGCGGGGCCGAGCCCGCGGTGACGCTGCGTGTGGGTGCACTCGAGCTGGACCGGCGCGCGCGCCGCGCGGCGCTCGGAGGAAACGAGATTGCGCTGACGCCGAAGGAGTTCGACCTGTTGGCGCTGCTCATGGAGGACGCCGGAGCCGCCCTCAGCCGACGGCGGATCCTCGAACAAGTTTGGGACACACACTGGTACGGGACGCCCAAGACCATCGACGTTCACGTCGCATCCATTCGAAAGAAGCTGGGCGACGCGCGATGGATCGAAACCGTGCGCGGGATCGGATTCCGGTTAGAGGAACCGAGATGACCCGACGCCTGATGCTCACGTACCTGTCGCTCGCGGCGTTCGTGTTGCTGATCTTGGAGGTTCCGCTCGGAGCGAGCTTCGCCCGGCAGGAGCGCCGCCAGATCATTGCCGACGTCCAGCGCGACGCGCTCGTGCTGGCGACATACGCGGAAGAAGTGCTGGAGGGGGGGATAAAGCTCGATCTCGCGCGAATCGCCGCCGACTACCAACTGCAAACGAGCGGTCGCGTCGTCGTCGTGGACGCGACGGGACTCGCGATTGCGGACTCCGCTCCCCGCGCGGCAAAACCGGCCGACTTCTCCAGTCGGCCGGAGATCGCCGCGGCACTCACCGGCGAGCTCACCTCTGGAATCCGCCACTCCGACACGCTCGCGACAGACCTGGTCTACTCCGCGGTGCCCGTCGCCTCAGGCGGCCGAGTGCTCGGAGCCGTCCGCATCACTTATCCCGCGACCGCCCTGTCGGAACGCATCAACCGCAACTGGATCGCACTCGGGATGATCGCACTCATCGTGCTGGCAGCCGCCTCACTGATCGGCTGGCTCCTCGCGCGATCAGTCACGTCCCCGGTACGCGACCTGGAAGACGCAGCCGCGACGCTCGCGCGCGGCGACCTCGGCACGCGCGCGCCCGAGGACTCCGGCCCACCGGAATTGCGCGCGCTGGCGCGCACGTTCAACGAGACCGCGGCACGGCTGCAGGTTCTCATGGACTCCCAGCGAGCGTTCATCGCCGATGCGTCCCACCAGTTGCGCACACCCCTCACCGCCTTGCGCCTGCGACTGGAGAGCCTGGAGCCGGTCGACGGCGCGGCCGGCGAGAGCGAAGATCTGGACGCCGCGGTGCGGGAATCTTGGCGCCTGTCGCAAATCGTGGACGAACTGCTCGCGCTCGCCAGTGCCGAGAGTGCGAATCCCGAGCGAATGCCGGCCGACGTCGGCGCCATCGTGCGGGACCGGCACGACGCGTGGAGCGCGCTCGCCGAAGAACGCGGCGTCACTCTGCGCGCCGAATACGCCGATGTACCGACGGCGCTCGTCGCCCCCGGACACCTCGAACAGATACTGGACAACTATCTGTCCAACGCACTCGATGCTGCACCGCAGAACTCCTCTGTGGCGATCACGACCCGCCGAGCCGGTGACTGGATTGAAATCGGTGTCCGCGACGAAGGTCCCGGGATGAGCGATCAGAACCGAGCAAGAGCCTTCGACCGCTTCTGGCGCGCGCCGGGAGCCGAGCGCGGAAGCGGGTCCGGTCTCGGACTGGCGATCGTGCAGCGCCTTGCGAACGCAAGCGGCGGCGAAGCCGAACTGCGCGCTGCCCCTGGGGGAGGAATCGAGGCCGTCATCCGTCTGCGTACTTCGGACTGAGGAATCAGCCGACGCTGCGCGCGCTGCGCGCGCGCCGAACGATCTTCGCGGTTTGCTGCTTGGCGCGCGCCAGGAAGCGTCGTGCCCACAAGTACTCGGTTCCCAACACCGCAAGACCGGCGACGACGAGCAGCATTCCCGGCCCCGGCGTCACGATCATGACCAGCCCGGCGACGAGGAGCACGGCGCCGACGATCGTCACGACGACGCGCTTGGTCGATCGCCCGACGAACCACATGATCGCTTTGAACTGACTCATTACCCTCCACCGTACGCGCAGACCCCGGTTCGGCGATAGGGGTTTCGGTTCGTAAGATTGTTGCGTTTCATTTCCCGGCAGGAGAACACCATGACCGAAGGTTCCGGATTCGACCTTAGTTCGCTCGCTCGGCTGCGGCCGGGGATCCGGCGGCGGCGCGCTTCGACTTGGGACCGCACCGGCGGCAATCAGGACTCCGTCTTCGTTGCCCCGGGCGCCGAGGTCGTAGTGGCCCGGGACGAAGGACCGGGATCCGTCACGCATCTGTGGTTCACGCTGCTTACACCGAACCTGTACTGGGGTCGCGATCTGGTGCTGCGCGCGTGGTGGGACGGCGAGTCAACGCCGTCGGTCGAGGCGCCGCTCGGCGACTTCTTCGGTGCAGGCAACTGCCTGGCGGCGCCGTATACGTCGGCGCTGCTCGAGGTCGCGCCTCGCGACGGCGCGTCGCTGCACTCGTGGTTCCCGATGCCGTTCGCCGAAGGCTTCCGCATTTCCGTCACGAATGAGTCCGCATTGCCCGTGCTCGGGCTGTATGCGTACATCGACTATGAGTCGTGGCCGGCCGCGGATCCGACACTCGGACGCTTCCACGCGTGGTGGAACCGGCGCCGCGGACCGGGGATTCGTCCACAAGGTCCGGGAACATACGCACCGGGCATCAACCTCACTGATCACGACAACTACCCGGTACTCGCCGCGCGCGGCCCTGGGCACTACGTAGGAACGTCGCTTGCGATCCACTCCCCCGAAGGCGGGTGGTACGGCGAAGGCGACGAGATGATCTTCGTCGACTCGCAGGAGTGGCCGCCGGCGATACACGGGACGGGAACCGAGGACTACTTCGGAACGGCGTGGGGACCCTCGACGCCGTTTCACCACCCGCAGTACGGGCAGCCGCTCGCCGACCGCGACGACTGGGCGGGGTTCTCGTCGGTGTATCGATTCCATGCGGCCGACCCGGTGATGTTCGAGCAGTCCATTCGCGTGTCGCTCGAACAAGGCCACGCCAACGACCGCACCGACGACTACTCCTCCGTCGCCTACTGGTACCAGACCGGCCGCCGAGAGCCTCTGCCGCCGTTGCCGTCGATCCAGGATCGACGGCCGCCCTGGCCCGCTTCGTGGCACGCCGCCGCGACCGAGGTCGGAGATGTCTTCGCCGCCGCGATGCAGCGCCCCGAAGTGCTCACCAACCCGGACGAATTGGGCCGCTTCGCCGTGGCCGCCGGACACATCGCACGTTGCGCGTACCGCCGAGACTGGGCGGCAGTACGGCAAGCATGCGAGTGGCTGGGCGGCCGCGCAACCGAAGTCTCGGCCGCGCGCCCCGGCGCCCGTCGCCCCGAGGGGTTGCGCGCGGTCGCCGGCGGAGAAGTCCCGGCGGACGTCGACGAGTTTCTCGCCGGCGCCGTGACTGCGTGGGTGGATTCGTTCGATCCGGAAGCTGCCGGAACCGCCGAAATCGTCTTCGGGTTCCGAATCAGCGCAGACCGGGAGCACGCCTGGGAACTGCGGATCGCCGATGGCCGATGCACGGCCGCGCGCGGTTCGGACTCCCACCAACGTCTGACGCTGGCGATGGATCCGGCGACCTTCGCGCAGTTCACGCTAGGCGAGTTGGATCTGTGGGAAGCGATCCTGCGGGGGGACCTGCGCGCGCGCGGCGACGGGAGCATCGGACTGCGCTTGCCGGCCCTGTTCCCCCTGTGCGGCCCCGAAATCCCCGGGAAGGCCTTTCCGTCCGAGGACTCCTCGGAGTAATATGTATTCATCCTTTCCATTTTGACGGCTCTCGAAGAAGTGAGGTTTGCCGGGTGACCGAAACCATCTCCATCGTCCGCACGCGCAACGGCCCCATGGAGGTTTCGCGGACGGGTTCAGGTCCCGGCGTGCTGGTGGTTCACGGAATCCCAGGGAGTTGGCGACAGGGATTCATGGTCGCCGAGGACCTGAGCGATCGATTCACGGTCGTCATCCCTTCGCGTCCCGGGTACGGCCGAACCCCGCTGTCCACCGGCCGCACGCCCGAAGAGCAAGCCGACGCGTACGCCGCACTTCTCGACGAGATGGGAATCGAGACCGTCGCGGTGGCCGGAGCTTCGGGCGGAGGTCCCTCTTCCCTCGCGTTCGCGCGACGCTACCCGCGGCGCACGCGCGCACTGGTTCTGGCGTGTGCGATGTCGCCGTATCTAATCGAGGTTCCGACCGCCATGCGCTGGCTGACCTTGCCGCGCGGAGTCGGTGAGTTCACCTCGGGAATCGGACGGACCGTCGGCCGGCGCAGGCTGGAGAACGAGCGCGCCGTAACGCGCTGGGCGCAGAAGTCCCTGACGCCGGAGGAATTCGGATGGATGGCCGGAGACCCGCGGATCCGTGAGGATCTGATTCGCTTCGCGCGCACGCACCTGGACGCTCCATCGGGACTATCCGGCATGCGCAACGACCTCGTGCAGGTAAAACGAGCCAAGGCCGAGGGACCGCCGGCGCAGCCCGTCACCGCGCCGACGCTGATCCTTCACGGAGACGCCGACGCCGTCGTCGGACTCGATCACGCGCACTTCCACGCAAAGATGGTTCCGTTCTCAACACTCGAAATCTTCCCCGGGGCCGGTCATGTCTTTCTTCTGACGCGTCGCCGGCAGATCAGCAGACTGATGCGTAGGTTCTTCGTCGACAACGAAGGCCCCACACCGCAACGCGCCACGTCGGATCAGGGGGCAGGCATATGAGTTGGTCGGCCGGGTTCGGATGCGGGATCATCACGCCGGACGTTCCGGTAATGCTGGCAGGGTTCTCCGAACGGCAGCACCCTGCCGAGCGCGTTCACGACGAACTTCAGGCGCGCGCGCTGTACTTGTCCGACGGGACGCGCGCCGTCTGCCTGATCGTGTGCGACCTTCTGGGCATGTCGGCCGAATACGCCGAACCGGTGCGCAAAGCCATTGCGTCCAAGCTCGGCCTCGATTCCGCGGCCGTCCTGACCGCCGCGACCCACACCCACGCGGGCCCGAGCGCGCTTTCGGGAACCGCCGCGCTCGGTTGGCCCGAACCCGAGGGATACGTCGACATCCTCGTGCGCGGATGTCTGGCGGCAGCGGTCAAGGCAGAAGCCTCCGTCGCACCTGCGGAGTTGTTCTACGGGCGCGCGCCGCTTCCCGCCGACGTCTCCTATAACCGTCGCGGGCATCCCTACGACCCCTGGTTCGCGGTTCTGGACGTGCGCGACGCCTCGGGCGCGCGCATCGGCACCCTCGCCAACATCGGCGTTCATCCGGTCGTGCTCGGCTCGGGATGGCTCGAGGTGTCGGCCGACTGGGTTGGGTTCTTCCGGACCGAGTTGGAGCGCACTGCCGGTGGAACCACCGTGATGCTCTCGGGCGCTCTGGGCGACGTGAACCCCGTCGAGCGCCACACCGACGTTGAAATCCACCTCGCCGAAGCGGTCGAGGAAGCCGAAGCTATCGGGCGCGCACTCGCCGAAGCGGTCCACCACGCACTCGGCGCGGCGCGCCCGGTCGATGGCGCCCTCACGTACACCTCGCGCGCCATCGACGTCGCTGCGGGAGGAACGCCGCTGTCCCAGTTGCTCTCTCCCGGCGGCCGCATCGCTGTGGAATTCGTCAATTGGAGTATCGGTTCCGTTCCACTCGTCACCGCACCGGGCGAAGCTTTCCACGCACTCGGCAACGCGATCGCCGAAGCGCACGGCGGCAACGTGCTGATTGCAGGACTGTCCCCGGCGTGGAACGGGTACCTCCCCATGCCGTACGGCGAAGGCTACGAAGAGATGGTGAGCTTCGGTCCCGATGCCGTGGCCGCGATCTCCGCCGCGATGACCAAGGGCTCGTGATGGCCACGCGCAAACCGGGAAGGGACGGCGACGTCGGTAGGATGCCGTCCGTGGAACGCCCTTCACAAAGATCGATCGGCGCGCGCGGTCGCGGTAACGGCCGCAACGGCCACGGCTCCGTGCTATCGCCCAGCCGGATCGGCGACGTCAACCGTTCACGCGTACTCCAAGCCCTATGTGACAACGGCCCGCTGTCGCGCGCAGAGCTGGCCCGCATGGCCGGCGTCCCGCGCGCAACGATCGGCGGCATCGTGCGTCCGCTGCTGGAAAGCTCGTTGCTCGAAGAAGGCGCTCCCGACCGCAGCGTCACCAAAGTCGGCAAGCCGGGACGTCCGCTGTGGTTTCGCTCGGGCGCCGGCCTGTCTGCCGCCGTCGCACTTCACCGGGATGCTTGCGAAGCCGCGCTCATCAGCGCGCGCGGCGAGATCCTCGAGCACACCTCCGTACCGATGTCGGACCCGGCCGACCTGCGCGCGGTGCACCGCGACATCAACGCAGCGCTGTCGGGGGTTCTCTCCGGACAACCGCAACTGCTGGGAGCCGGCGTCGCCGTCCCCGGCGCGTGCGACACCGCGCGCGGACACATCGTCGGGTCAAGTCAGATCCCCTCACTCACCGGCCACTCCCTCGCGGGAGTGCTGGAGCGCCGGCTGGAGTCGCGCGTGTTGATCGACAACGACTCACGCGCGCAGGCCCTGGGTGAGAAGTGGTTCGGGGAAGGACGCGGAGTCGGCACCTTCGCATCCATCCAGACCGGACACGGACTCGGCGTCGGCCTCGTGCTGTCGGGACTCGTCTTCCGCGGGGACGACGGCTTGACCGGAGAAATCGGCCACACCTGCATCGATCCCGCGGGCGCGCGCTGCAGTTGCGGACTGCGAGGTTGCTGGGAAACGATCGCCACGCTGCAGTGGCTGCGCAAGGAAGCCCGCCGCCTGAAGCTGCCCGGCGCCGCATCCCTAGACGCGGCGTCACTCGCGACACTCGCAGCGGACGGATCCCGCGAGGCACGCGACTTGCTCGACCGCTACGCCGACAACTTGGCCGTCGGGCTGGCGAACCTGGTGAACTTGATCAACCCGCAGCGCATGATCCTTCACGGAGATGCCGCGCGCGGCGGCCCGCAGTTCCACGAACGCATCGTGAACAAGACGCGCGCGCGCGTCTTGGAGAACCTGCGCCCGTCCCTTGATCTGGTGCCTTCCCCACTGGATCAGCGTGCGACTCTGCTCGGCGCGGCGGGACTCGTGCTTTCCGAGACCTTCAACCTCGCAACATGAGCGCGCGCGCGGTCTGCATCGAAATCGGCGGCGGGAGCATCCAGACCGTCGTCTTCGACAACGGCACTCCTCGCTTCGTCGACGGACCCCACGAGGTCCCCGGCGCGCCTCTTCTGATCGCTGTTCCCGGCCTGATCGAAGGGACCCGCGTGCTCGCCGCCTCGAACCTTGGGTGGCTGAACGCCGATCCGGTTGAGAAACTCGGCCTGCAAGGCCCGTTGCACGTCTTGCGCAACGACGCCGAAGCAGCCGCGCTCGGCGAAGCGGTACTGCGCGGCGCTACCGACCTCGCCTACGTCGGACTGGGAACCGGAGTCGGCGGCGCAATCGTGCGCGACGGAGTCGTCGTCGCGGCGAACTTGTTCGGCCATGACGGCGAGTTTGGAAACCGAATCTGCCCGTGCGGACGCACCGGGTGTTTGGAAACCGTCGCCGCAGGCTGGGCGCTGCCCGAACGACTGGAGCCGACCGACATTGTGCGCGTCGCGAAGGCTGTCGCGAGCGTGTTGCGCGCCGCGCGCGCGCCGAAGTTGATCGTTGTTGCCGGCGGCATGTCCCGGCGCTACCCCGAGATCGCGCGCGCGCTCGCCGACGTACTACCCGAGCACGCCGTCGAGGCCTCGCGCGCGCCCGCACAGGCGAAGTCGGCCGCCGCCTGGGGCCTCCTCCGCCTCGCCGGCCTGAGCTAAGCGCCGAGCCGGGGCCCACCTCCCCTTTCAGGGAAGAGCCTTGACAGCATGTATATCGCTGCGATATACATGCTCGGTGGGTATCCTTGAGAATCTGCAGGAATGCATCGCCTTCGAGTGGGATGAAGGCAACTCCAGCAAGAGCCTCGAGAAGCATCGGGTCAGTGATGGTGAGTGTGAGGAGATCTTCTTCAACAGCCCTCTCGTGGTCGGCGAGGACTCAACCCACTCCCAGATGGAACCACGAGGCTTTGCTCTGGGATCCACGAACACCGGTCGCCTGCTATTCGCGGTGTTCACGATCCGCAGACAACTGGTCCGAGTGATCTCCGCGCGAGACATGACCGCGGCCGAGAGGAAGCGATTTCGCAAATGACCAAGAAGATCCCCAAGTTCAAAGACGAGGGTTCCGAGCGGAAGTTCTGGGCCGAGCACGATTCCTCCGAGTACGTGGAATGGGATCAGGCCGAGCGCGTTGTCCTTTCCAATCTGAAACCATCCCAAAAGACGATCTCGTTACGGCTCCCGGAAATGATGCTCGCTGAACTCAAGCGCCTCGCAAACAAGCGAGATGTCCCGTATCAGTCTCTGCTCAAGATGTTTCTTGCCGAACGTCTCGACGAGGAATCCCGGAAGTCGCAGGCAAGCTGACTCGCGCGCGCCCGCACAGGCAAAGTCGGCCGCCGCCTGGGGCCTCCTCCGCCTCGCCGGCATCGACTGAGCCGGCCGGACTCCTATACTGGCCGCGGCATGGGCGGCTCCGAACGGCTCCCATCGGCCCGAGCGTATCGGGGACTCGGCGCCCGGCTCGAGGCCGCATCGGCGGTGGCCGCCATCGGGATCGCCTTCGCGTTGACCCAAGATCAACGCGCGACGACCCTGCACATCGCGTCGGCCTGGACCGTCGTCGGCTTCTCCATCTGGCCCCTCGCCCGCATGCTCGCCGGGACCGGGCGCGCGGCCGTCGCCGACGCTGTGGCCGCGGGCGGCGTCCTGGTGGCGACGGTCGGCTGCTACACCATCGGAGGGCTGGCATTCGGCGTCCCGGCGCTACTACTGATCGCCGCCGCCTCAGTGCGCCACGAGTCCGCCGACAAGATCGCTGGGCCTTCGGAGGCCGGCCGACCGCAACTGATCGTCGCGACCGGCATCGCGTGCATCGGCGCGTTTCTCGGTCTGTCGATGACGGCCGTCGCGTTCGCGGGCTACGGGCTGTCGCTGGTCGCGATCAGTCTCTTCGGACGGATGCTGAGCGCGCGCCGACGCCGGGCGGCGCGGAGATCCGGCGTCGGCTGGCTCCAAGCCGCCGGCATCGTGCTCGGCCTCAACGCTCTCGCGTGGTCCATCACCATCGCCCTTGCGTCGATCCTGTGACCTGCAATCGGGACACGACCACAAGCAAACGGACGCGACACCACGCTGCGACGGTCGAGGTCGCAGCGCTGCGTACGCCTTTTGTCCATTGGCAGCGCGCGCCGGAATCGGCCGAAGTCCCATAGCGCGCGCGCTTCCGGGACCGCGCTCAGGCCCGAGCGCAGAGGCGGCCGCCGGGTCGCACGCCGATGCAAACGCTCATCGCTTGCCCTCCAGCGCGAAACGGCACAGGCGATCGGTCAAGTTCTCGCCTTCGATCAACGCCGCGGGAACCGCGCGCGCCGAACCGTCGCGCCACTCGGTCACCGGGTAGTAGGCCCAGCGAACACCGAACAGTTGCTGACGAGCGTGGCGCGCGCGCGCCCAAGTCTCGGCGGTGGCAAACGCGTAGTCGGCGCGCCGCGCCGGTTCGGTGCGAATGACTTCGATCGCCGCGCGCATCGCGACGGCCTCGGCTTCCCATTGGTCCACCCAGGCCGCGACTTCTTCCGCAAGCGCGGGGTCCAATTCGGCACGCAGTGATTCGCACGCCGGCTGCTCGGCTATGGCTTTGACCAAGTCGACATCAAGAAACTCGATGAGCGGTTGGGGGTCTCCACCGGCGATCACTTGATCGACCCAACCGGCAATCTCGGCGTCGGGATCGGGGTCACCGATCCACGCGCGTGAGGCGCGCGCCAGACGCTCGATCCCGGGGAACTCCCTTAAGCATTCGCGCCACACGGCCTCGGGATCTCCGGTCGGGTCCTGCCAAAACCTCGCGCCACACGCGAGCCCGACGCGGCTCGCCAGGGGGAAGCTCATGAAGTTGAAGAACACCCCGGTGGTGACCTCGGGCAAGCGAGGGTCGCGCCCGCGATAGGGACCAAGGTGCAGCACCCCGGCCATCGGTCCGTCGTTCACGGGGTAGTTCTCAGCAAAAAGCAGCGGCCGCCCCAGCTCTTGACCAAGGCGCGCCGCGCAGTCGGCATCGACCGTCGGACTCACGATCGACGGTCCGGTCCACATCACGTCGACGCCCTCGGGCAGGCCGGCGAAGAAGGACCGCAAGTATGGAGTCGCCACATCCGTGGCGTAATCGGTGGGACACGTAACCCACCGGAAGCCATCGCCCAATCCGTCGACGGCCGCCGCGACCGCGGCGGCGTGCGCCGACCCGAGTTCGGCTCCGCCGGGTGGAACGTCGTCGAAAGCGACGCCGAGCGCCCGAGCGCCGGTTGCGGCGAGGGACCGCAGTTTCTCGACGAGAGGCGCTTCGTCGGTTCCGGGCGTCCAATCCAGCCCGGGCGATACGACCATCGCGACGGCGACGCCTGCACGCTCCCCCTCGGCGACCAGTTCGGCGAACTCCGCAAGCCGTTCAGCGGGGTAAGGATCGCGCCAGTTGCGTCGGTGCAAGGGGTCGTCTTTCGGAGCGTGCGCAAAGGTGTTGAAACCGTGGGCGCCGAGCCAGCGAACCAAATCAATGCGCTCGCGCGGATCCAGAGGGCGGCCGTAGTACCCCTCGACCGCTCCAAGCCAGCGTTTACGGTTGACGTCGATTCGGCTATTATGTAGCGTATTCATACAAACAGCAACCCTTGAGAACGCGATGGCAATTCTGGTCAGACGAGCCGCAAACGCCCCGATGCACGCCTCGGCCTTCCGGTCCTGGCTGCACGAAGCGGTTTCGTCGTCCTTCGCTCCGTACGTCGCCCTCGCCGTCGGCGACAGCACCCTACCGCTCTACTCCGGCTTGCCGATGCCCGACCCGGCATGGAATGGCAAGTGCATCATCCCCCTGGACGAGTTAGTGCCGGCGCCGCGCGACCCCGAGTTTTCGTTTTCGCGCCGCCTGGCGCGCGCCCTGCCCGAGGCGCTTCGCCCACTGCTCTCCCCGATCACTCCCGGACCCGACGCCGGCCAATCCGCCGCACAACTCGGCACAGCCGTTGAGCGCGACGGATTGGCGGTCTGCGTGCTCGGACTCGGACCGGACGGACACATCGCGTTCAACCAACCCGGCAGCACCGACGACGCGCCGACGCGCGTCGTCGAGATCGCGCCGGAGAACCTCGAGCGCCTCGGGGATGTCGCTCCCGCCACGCACGCGATCACGCTCGGCGTGCGAACGATATTGCGCGCGCACGCGATCGCGTTGGTCGTGGACGGTCCGGGAAAGACCGATGCCGTCCGGCGCGCGCTGGAGGGACCGGAAGGTGCCGACGCCCCGGTATCCTGGCTCCGCAAACACCCAAATGTTGTGGTTTTCGTGAACGGAAACGACCAATGAGGTTGACGCTGGCGGCACCCGCGGCAGATGGTGCCGATGGTCACATCCTCGTCGCCATGGACGGCGGCAAGTTCACCCATTCGGCGGGTGCGCCGGACGTTACTCTGCCCGAGGGGTGGAAGCTCACACCCGGGCTGGTCGACCTTCAGGTCAACGGCATCGACGATGTCTTCCCCCTGGAGGATCCCTCCCGACTCCCCGACCTCGACGCGCTGCTTGCCGCGCGCGGCGTCGCGCGGTACCTCGTCGCGGCCCCGACGGCGGACCCGGCCGCGGTGCACGACTTGGCGCGCGCGGCAGCGGAGTTCACCGCCGGCGGCGACACCGGTTGCGCCGGGTTGCACCTGGAAGGCCCGGTTCTATCTCCGGCGCATGCCGGGGCGCACCCGATCGAGCACTTGCGCAACGGAGACGACGCCCAGGCGCGTGCTCTGCTGGATCTGCCCGGCGTGCGACTCGTCACTTTGGCCCCAGAGGTTCAAGGTGGCCTCGCCTACGCTGCCGAAGCCACGGCGCGAGGCATCGCCGTTGCGGCCGGCCACACCGGCATGAGCGCCGCCCAAGCCAACGAGGCGATCGCGCGCGGCATCACGCTGGCGACGCACATATTCAACGCAATGACTCCGATACATCAGCGCGCGCCGGGATGTGCCCTCGTGTACCTCCTGCATCCCGGCGCGCGCCCCACGTTCATCGCCGACGGCGTCCACCTAGCCGACGAACTAGTCGAGCTGATCCTGCGCCTCGCGGGTGATCGCGCCATCCTGGTCAGCGATGCAGCCCCCTCCACCGGAGTGCAGCGCGCGCGCCCCAACGACGGACGACTGGCCGGCTCCGAGGCCGGCCTCTTCGACGGCGTTTGCAGGCTCGTGCACACCCACGGACTCTCACATGCTCAAGCCGCGCACCTCGCGAGCGGACACCCCGCCAATGTTCTTGGCAACCCTCACCCAGGGGTGTTCGCTCCGGGTGCGTCGGCCGACCTAACGATCGTGGACTCCAGCTGCGATCCCGTCGGCACCATCCGCAACGGCGAGTTCGTGTATCAAACCCCGGAGTGCGCGGCCCTGTTCTGAGGGTCACACGCGCTGCCGCGCGACCGAACCGCGTGCGCCGTCGAACGTCGCGACCGAACCGCGCGCGCGACCCGTTCTGGTGTGAAGTAAGTGCCACATGTGGCACCGATCCGACACCAGTTCCGCGCGG